>QIDL01000609.1 GCA_003228415.1 Gammaproteobacteria bacterium
AATCGGAGGCGGCACTGGCAACGTGTTCCGCAAATCCGTCAAAGCCACCCCGCTCCTCCCACTGACTGTCCATCTTGGCTCGGGTGTCCCCGAAAACGTTCACACAGCGATGGTTCAGCTGTATCTGCTCTCCCCACTGATCATGCAGTTCATCGATTCGGCGCTGAGCGATCCAGGCCCAGATACAAAGAATATCGGTGTGGTAGTCGATGGCTAAGGGTTGGCTCATGGTGGGTGGTGCGTCCGGCGAAACGGTACAGTCGGGCGATGCTAACACCGAAGGTTCCGACACCGATACCTCGTCCGAATTGCGGAGACATCCAGCGTATACTGCGCCGATTCGAATACGATCAGGGTGAGTCGGACATGCTGAGTGGAATCATAGTGTTGTTGCTGGTGTCGGTACTGGTAGTGGCAGGGCTCTGGGCTGTCGCGCGTTTCTATCTTCAAGGCGAAGATCTGACTCGATACGACTCCGTGGCTGGTCCACCGGTGGGTGGCGCGCGTGACCCGAGTGCCGAACACCACGAGGTGCTGGAACTGCTTGGTAATCTCACGGGCGCGGGTACGGCGGCCACAGGTCGAGCGCGCCTGCAGGTGATGCGTGAAGCCATGGATAAAATGGGGGACGATGCAGATCTGGATGGTGTCAATACGACGCCTGTGGAGGTGGAAGGTGTGCCCTGCGAGTGGGTGGTCGCCGATGATGCGAATCCCGACCGGCGGCTGCTCTATCTGCATGGCGGGGCATTCACTATGGGTAGCCCCAGAAGTCATCGGGCGATCACCAGCAAATTCTCCCGCCTCGCCGGAGCCAGTGTGCTGGCGGTGGACTATCGATTGATTCCGGAGAACGCGCGACTCGATTGTCTGACGGATTGCCAGAACGCGTACCGCTGGATTCTGGACAACGGGCCGAACGGCGCCCATGTTGTTGACACGTTGTTTGTGGCCGGTGACTCGGCGGGTGGCAATCTGGCGCTGGCCGTCATCGCCTGGGCACGTGATGCAGGGCTACCGTCGGCGCATGCCGCCATTGCGCTGTCACCGGTGACCGACGCCACCCTCGCCAGTCCGAGCCTCGTTGCCAACGTGGCGACGGACCACATGCTGGGGCCCATATTGGGGCGGATCGCCAAGGTGCCGAAATGGTTGCTGGTCTGGTTCATCTGGGCCTCCAACAAAGCTCATCCTTGCGATCCACGGCTGTCGCCGCTGCGTGGTGATCTCGGCAACCTACCCCCGACCCTCATCCACGCCAGCGAAGCCGAGATGTTGCTGGATGACGCTCGACGTTATGTGAACAAAGCCACTGAGGCCGGTTCGGAAGCCAGCCTGGAAACCTGGCATCACATGCTGCACGTCTGGCACATCTTCGAACAGAAGTTGCCGGAAGCCCGGGAGGCCTTCGAGCATATCGGCGTGTTCATTGACACGGTCGCGCCCCGCGACCAGAGTCGGGTCGATAGCGGTTAGCCGACCACGCGGTCATGCGTAAACCCCATATAGCGGATGTCATAGACGTTCGCCGCTGGTTGGCTGATGATCGGGATCATTCGCTGGCAGACCGTCTGCAACGGGATCGGGCCATCGGTCGCGAGATTGTCGAAAAACAAGATATCGAACGGATCAGCGCCTGGTGGCAGCGAGTCGGAGCAGAGGGTGACGAAAGTGTGGGTCATCGGGTCATGGCGTTGAGCCGCCTCGCAGTGGTGGTGCTACTGGTTGCGGGTGTCGCTCTGGGTGTGGCGGTGGGTTCGGTTGCATTTGGCTACGAAGGCGACTACCCGGTGAATCTCCTGGCGCTGCTCGGCGTGCTGGTTGGCATTCCTCTGCTGTTGCTGGTGCTGACCCTGGTGTTGCTGATGCCGGTTCGCCTTCCCGGCCTGAGCGCCGCTCGAGATGCGGTCTCGGCTGTCAACCCCGGACGCTGGGTCGGGGCCTGGTTGGACCGGCATACAGACATGCGTCTCTACGCCGGGTTCTCGTCGAGTGAGAGTGATTTTTCGCGTTGGCAGCTGGTGGTTTTTTCCCAATGGATCGCCGTGGGTTATTTTGTTGGAATTCTGGTGGTCGGGTGGCTGCTGGTAGCCGTCACCGATCTGGCCTTCGGCTGGAGCACCACCCTGAATATGGAGGCGGCTACCGTTCATCGTTGGCTGAGCTGGGCTGCCATCCCCTGGCAAAACTGGCTGCCGATCGCGGTGCCTGACGCAGCACTGGTGGAAGCGTCACGCTTTTATCGCTTGGATACCGGTGCCGTCCCGCTGGAGCGGGCTGCTCAACTGGGCCAATGGTGGCCATTCGTGTTGATGATGATCCTGGTTTACGGATTGTTACCGCGTTTTGCTCTTCTGTTGGTGGGCCGTTGGCGGCTCGGCATGGCGGCCCGTTCGCTACTTTGTGATGATCCCGAAGTACTGGCGTTGCTGGATCGACTGGCTGCACCGGGTGTGGATTTTATTCAGCAAGCCGAGATTGCAGGCCAACCGCCGACGAAGTCTGTTCCGGCCCCCCTCGAACGCGGCCTGGATGAAAAGACCGGGATCGTGCTGTGGAACGAGGCGCTGGCGGAAGGTGCGGCACAAGCCTGGTTGAGCGCCAATCTGGGGACAGGTGGCGGTCCGGTGGTGACCGTTGGAATCTGGCAGAGTGATACGGATATTCGTGCTCGTCTCCGTGCGGTTCCGGCCGATGCCAGACGCGTCATGGTGTTTACCAAAGGTTGGGAACCACCCCTGCTCGAGTTCCTGGACTTTCTGACCGTTCTTCGTGAGTGCATCGGCAGCGATCCAGGTATCACAGTGATACCCATCAATACGGCCGCCTCCCATGTCGATGAGTCTGATCGGGAAATCTGGGCTCGATCCTTGTCGGTGCATGATGATCCCAGACTCTATGTGCTGCAGGCGACCCTGGATGCGGGTGCCGAAGCATGATTCCGACCTTCGCCGTGGTCGGCCATCCCAACAAGGGCAAAAGCTCGATTGTGGCTACCCTGGCGGAAGATGAACGATTGGCTATCGGACCCACGCCAGGGACCACCAGACGAGCGGCGGCGCATACCTTTTCCATCGATGATCAGCCGCAATACGTATTGGTCGATACCCCGGGGTTTCAGCGCGCTCGTGCTGTGCTCGACTGGCTTCTCGGTCGGTCGACCACGGCCAGCGCACGACCGGCGCTGGTGGCGGAATTCGTTGACGCTCACAAGGACGATCCCCGCTTCGTGGACGAATGCGAACTGCTCCGCCCGATTGTCGAGGGTGCGGGCATTCTTTATGTGGTGGACGGGTCCAAGCCTTACGGAGCCGAGTATGAGCTGGAGATGCAGATCCTCCAGTGGACGGGTCGACCGAGGATGGCCTTGATCAATCTGATCGGCGCCGACGACCACCAAGGTGAGTGGCGACAGGCGCTGGATCAGTATTTTTCGCTGGTGCGGGTATTCGATGCGGTGGCCGCCGATTTTGATACCCGGGTTGTGCTGCTCAAGGTATTTGGTGAGCTCGATGACGAGTGGCGTGCGCCGCTCGATCGGGCCGTGGCGGCACTTGTTGTCGAACGGGATCGCCGCCGCCGCCGCAGCGCAGCCGAGATCGCCGCGTGCCTGATTGACTCCCTTCAATTGGTCGAACGAATGTCGCTGGGCGATGACGAGCCCATGCAACCGGCACAGCAGCGCATGGTGGAACGATTACAGAAACGGCTGCGCGGCAGGGAGCGGCAGTGCCGCGAAGCGGTGCAGGGACTGTATCGACATCAGACGCTGGAATGGCAGGAAGGCAGTCAATCGTTGCTGGATACGGATCTGTTCACCCACGACGGTTGGGAACTGTTCGGGCTGTCTCGACAGAAGCTGGTGGTATCCGGGGCGTTGACCGGTGCGCTCGCCGGAGGCGGAATCGATGCCTTGCTGGCCGGTGTCTCTCTGGCCCTTGGCGCCGGAATCGGTGCGCTGATCGGTGGCGCCAGCGCCTGGTTCGGCAGTGGTGAACTGGCCAGGATCAAGGTTCTGGGTGAAACCATCGGGGGCAGGATCGTCCAGGTCGGGCCCGTGAAGGCGGCCAACTTCCCCTGGGTACTGCTTGGTCGGGCCTGGGTCCACCACCAGCTCGTGGCGGAACGCAATCACGCCTATCGCGAGGAGATCAGCCTGGCGCTGCAGAGCGATCAGAACCTGATGGACGGCTTGCCGGATGAGATGCGTAAGGACCTGCAGAAAATCTTTGCTCGTCTGTTCAAATCAGGCGCTGCTGGCGATGTGCGTGGAGACCTGATCGGGTTGATCGACCGGGTGCTGGACAGCCCGCTGGCGCGGTAACCTCGATTGCTTCGATTGAGGTTTTGACTTGTTGGGGGTGTTTCGAGGGTGGAGCGAGTGAATGTCGTTGGGGCCTCGCACAGCCCGTCCCGGGTGCCCTCGCTCCGTGAACTTGCCACCGCAAGGCCGGTGTCAATTCACTGCGTTCGGCTGTGCTTCACGGACCCAACGACATTCACTCGCTCCGCCCTCTAAGCGCGGGAACGTGTCAGTTTCGCTCGTTGATCGTTATCGCGCACTTATATTCGTGCTGGGGGTACGCCAGTTTGCTGGTTGATCTTCATGACGGACGCAGCACCCCGTGCTGCGGTGTGGTACACGACTCATCACTTCCCAGGCAACGTGGATGATCGGCCCGCTTAGAGCGTGGCTCGAGTGATCTCCTGCTGGACCGTCAAAGCGGCAGCCGAGGAGCCGGATTGACGGTGTCCTCACCGGCAACTCTGGCGATCGAGGGCATCCCGGAGGGACTGCCGCAGGTCCAGCAGGAGATCACTCGAGCCACGCTCGAAACAGGCCATCTCACCACTCTTCCAAGAGAAAGCCTCTAGTCAGGCAACCCCAACACCCGCTTGGCGATGATGTTCTTCTGCACCTCGTTAGTCCCCCCGGCAATCGCCCGGGCCTTGGTCGCCAGCCACGCCCGGGTCGTTGCGGCTTCGTCGTCGCTGAAATTGTCCCGCTCCCAGCCCAGGCCCCGGGTCCCCATCATGGCCACCTGCAATTCGGTGCGTTCGCGTGCCAGGTTGGCGCCGTAGAGTTTGAAGATCGAGGTGGCCGGCCCGGGGGCGGAACCGTCAGATTCTTCTACGGTACGCCGCTGGGTCAGACGGAAAGCGGTTGAATCGATTTGATGCCGGGCGATGCGGGCGAGAACAATGGGATCGTTTATTCGACCCGATTGTTCACCGATGTACTCCCGGGCCAGATCATCGAGATCGCGGCCGGTTTCGCGGTTGCCACCGCTGGCGAGTGCCCGCATGCCTGAACGCTCGTGTTGCAGCAATCGTTTGGCGACGGTCCAGCCTTTGTTGAGACTGCCGATGAGATCATCCTTGCTGGCGATCGCGTCATCGAAGAATGTTTCACAGAAGGGCGATGCGCCTGAGATCAGCTGGATGGGTTTGACCGTCACCCCTGGCTGGTCCATGGACAGCAGCACGAAGCTGATGCCCTCGTGCTTGGGCACGTCGGGATTGGTGCGGACCAGGCAGAACATCCAGTCGGCATTGTTGGCTGCGGTGGTCCAGATTTTCTGTCCGTTGATCACGAAATGATCGCCCGCATCTTCCGCTCTGGTCCGCAGGCTGGCCAGATCGGAGCCGGCTCCTGGTTCCGAGTAACCCTGGCACCACCAGATCTGTCCCCGGTCGATGGGCGGCAGATGGC
>QIDL01000608.1 GCA_003228415.1 Gammaproteobacteria bacterium
GCCATACGCAGCGTCGTCGGGCTGCCACCAATAGCGTCCGGCCCCACCTCGAGGTGGGCCCACGGATCATGTTTCGCCAGTGAGTGTCGAAAGCTGATGCGATGGATCTGACCCCAGTTCCAGTCGTTGCCGAATTCGCCGTCGAGGTTTGCCATCACCTCGATTGTGTTCTGACAGAGTATGCGTTCCAGCAGCTTCCGATGTGCTTGCCAGGGTGATCCGGCCGCCAGAAAGTCGGCGACGCTGAAGCGATTGATAGCTGGTGCGACGATGGGCATTGACTGCAACAGCTCATCTCCCAGGACTTCCTGCATGAAGGCGATGTGCCAGCGTCTGTCCAGGAGCAGGTAATAGATACAAGCTGCCTTCGAATCCATGCTGGCCACATAATCCCAATCGGCAAGCAATTTACGTGCTCGCTCGACCGCCGGGTCATCGTCTACCAGGCATTCAATGATGTCTGGCAGCCACTCGCGTGCTTTGGTATCGAGCAGATCCAGTTGCATGCGTTCAAAATCGGTTGACGTGAAACCACCCTGTTTTTCCAGTAGCAGCTCGGTGATCCGATCGGCTCGAGCGTTGGAAGTTGGGAAGTTGTGAATCGGATAGTCACCACGGTCGCCCATGGTGTCGTTATTCGCGGTGAGCGCAAAACCAGAGTCCGGGTTGCGTTCTACCAGTAGTTCGCCTGTTCGAGAGTGTTCGAATTCGAATTCCGGCTCCCAACCGGGCAAGGGAACTGTCCCGGTGACTTGTTTCCTCTTTGGAATCGTGGCCGCGATGAATCGTCGTAGATCATCCTGGCGATCGATACAGATAATATTGTTCACCAGTGGACAGATATCATCTTCGAACAGCGCCGCACCGAACTCTTCGCTATCAGCCGCCAGGGGGAGCCGTGCAAGCGCACCCGCTGAGGTAGGAATATCCCGCATCACCCAGGACAGCGATGTCCAGTATTCCCGGGGTCGTGATTCGGTGATGCCCAGTCCATCGGTGAGTGATTCCAGGATTGGACCGTGTGGCGAACAGGCGACCTCAAAGGTGCGAGACGCTTCACCGGCAACATCGATCTGAATGGTGTCTTTTGCAAAGGAGTCGTCTCGCTCCACATAGACATCGTAGGTATCGACAAACCCGGTGGTCAATCCCCAGGCAAGATCACGATTGAACCCCATCATGAAATACGGTGTGCCCGGCAAACTGGCGCCGAATGCATCCCAGTCGGGCGCATGCAGGTGCACAAAGAAGAAAACGTTGGGAATTGTGTGCGGCTGGTGCGGGTCGGTGGCGAGCATGGGTGCACCACTCGCCGCAAGGCTCCCTCTGATTGCCCAGTTGTTGCTGCCACTCTCAATGCTGGCATCGGGAAAGAGCAGTTTGCCAATTCGTGGATCGAGATCGAGCAGCGGTAGCTTCAGGTCGTGGATGCATTGTGCATCGTCAATGGAAAATCGCCGCACATGACTTCGAAACCATTCGGTGCCATGAGCGGCCATGAGTTTGCCAAGGTAGATCTTCTCCATCCATGTCTTGTGCTGAAACCAGCCGGTGAAGCGGTGTTTGGATGCCACATCATGGCGGGTAAATTCCCTTGGTTGTACCCCGGCCTTCGAAAATTCAGGGGGGACAGTGGTTAAAGTGCGCACCACGGTATTGAGGCCATCCAGATAGGCGTCCACGATCCAGTCACCCGGGGAATCCCGCACATCGTAAGCGGGTACCCGAAAGGATTTGAGCATCAGGTCCTGACTCACGAAGCGGCTTCCCATGACACTGGCCAGGTTGCCGGTGGCAAACAGCGTGCCGAGATGTATCTGCCATAATCTTTCGCTGCCAGTGGCATAGCCCATCCCCCGATATGCGTCGGCCACAGTGGCAGCATAGACATGGGCAATGCCGTGGTTGTCCCAGTGGATTTCGAATGGCTGATCCGCGTTGTCGATTCCGATTTCAGCGCTGCTGCTGTTTTGTTCTTCCACCAGACTTACTCCGTTCAACCAGTTTTTGGAGAGTATGATATTTTGCCCCAGGTGATTCTCATCCCGAGGACAGTTTTTTAATCAAATCCGTGTTGGCACTGACCCGCCACAGTCGAACCGATAACAAAAATGCGGCTGTTCCGATGCCGGCTGCCAGCCCGAGCCAGAAACCGTAGACCCCCATGGGTTCACCGATCAAGCCAAAGCCGAGGATGCACTCCATGGGAAACCCGACAATCCAGTAGCTGAAAAGGGCAATCCACATGGGTTTTCTGGTGTCTTTGTATCCGCGCAAGACGCCAACCGCTGTGGATTGCAGCGCATCGAACAGCAGGAAGAAAACAACAAACAGCAGAAGAATCGCGGCAAGGTCAGCAACCGGGACATCCGATGTATAGGCGGCAACCAGTTGCGTTCGAAATAGATAGATCATCAATGATCCCGCGATCGCGAGTATTGTGGTTGCGCCAACGGCAATTGCCGCAGTGGTTCGCGCCTCGGCTATCTCGCCCGCGCCCACTCGAAAGCCGATTCTGATCGTTGCCGCCATACCCAGCGCCAGCGGAGGCATGAATACCAGTCCGTTGAGGTTCATCGCTATGTTGTGTGCGGCTACGACTTCAGCACCGAAGCGGCCGAGCAACAACGTTGTTATCGAGAACAATCCCATCTCTGCAAATATCGTCGCCCCAATTGGAAGGCCTATGATGAGCAGGGCTTTTAGTCGGCGAGCGTCGGGAGAGCTGAAACGATTCGTCCAACCCGTTACATTAAATCTTTTCCTCGTTACCACCAGAACAATCAGGAACAACTGAAACCACATGATGATGGCCTGCGCAACGCCACAACCAACGCCGCCCATTTCCGGGAAACCGAATTTCCCATAGATCAACACGTAGTTGAGCGGGATCTTCAACATCAGCGCACACACAGAGATCATCAGCGCAGGCCTGGTGAAACCCATTCCGTCGGCGAGGAATCGCAGGCAGAAAAAAAACATCAGCGCCGGTATGCCATAACTTGCCATCTTGAGGTATGGAATTGAAACAGCCGCGGCAAGCGGATCGACGTCCATCCAGGAATAGACGGGGCCGATATTGTTCAGGATCAGTGACGCCGTGAGCCCGCCAACCAGGGCCATCCATAACCCCTGCCGGATCACCTCGCCGATTTCCGAGTATTTACCGGCACCGTTGAGTTGCGAAACCGTTGGGGTGATGGCCAGCATCAGACCCATGATCAGCAGCATCACCGGCCACATGACACTGCCGCCAAGGGCGACGCCGGCGAGGTCCACAGAATTGTACTGGCCGGCCATCACCGCATCGGTGACACCCATCCCCATCTGAGCGAGTTGGGCGCCCATCAGCGGCAATGCCAGATGAAACAGCTGCCGGGTCTCATGCATGAACCCCGGCTTTACGCTTACTGCTGCTTCACTCATCAAGGTGGGCTGGCGTGAACTCGGACGTGATTACCTTGATTGCTCTGCGGTGCTGAAGAGCATCAACGCCCCGGCCAATCCACCTGTCTTCGTTCCGCGAACGCTTTGCCGCCTTCCTGCCGATCTTCCGAGTTCATGACCCGGGTTTGAACCTGGTTGGTGATCTGGTCTACCGCTGCGTAGTCGAGCGCACTGGCGCGGACCATGGATTCCTTCATGCCCTGCACCGCCACTGGGCTCAGTTCGCAGATCCTGTTTGCGACTTTTTCCGCTTCGGCCATGAGCTGATCCATTGGCACTACCTTGTTGATCATACCGACCTGGTACGCTCGCTCGGCATCGATCCTGCCAGCCTGGAGCAGCAGTTCGGAGGCGATGGCCCAGGGCAGGATGCGTGGGAACCAGGCACAGGGAATGGTAGCGATGCCCCACTGAGGCTCGGGCAACCAGAATGAGGTGTCTTCTGCGGCGATGCGGATGTCCGCATCGAGCGCGATCCACAAGCCATAGCCAACGACGTGGCTGTGCAGCGCGGCGATGATGGGCTTGAATACATTCTGGGTCTGGGTGATGTCCGGAAACTCTCCGGTGTAGGCGTATCCTTCGGCGGGGGTTCCACCCGATAAATCCGCTCCGGCACTGAAACACCTGCCGTTTCCCGACAGGATAGCGACCCTCAGATCGGGATCGTCTCTGAAATCCGCCCAGACGTTACCGAGTTCCTCGTGCAGCGCGTTATTCATCGCGTTGAGCTTTTCCGGTCGATTCAGCGTGACGTAGGCAATTCCTCCCTTCTTTTCGTATTCAACGACAGTTAGATCCACAGTAGTGCTCCTGCTTATGACGATCGACGATTAGTCTCACAACTGCCAGTTCGTGGTCAACTAGTACTAGGTGATGCTGGTTCTCCGCTGCGCCTGGAATCTCCCGCCGAAGAAGTAAACGGTGAACCAACCACGCCGTGGCCTCGTCTGTGACACATGGGCTGACCAGGCGCAATGCGCACAACTACGTAGAACCCTATCTCACTGCGTCTCACTATGTATTTGTCAATGCCGAGAGGCTGAGGCATGCTGCGCAGTTCCTATATCCGCGTCGGCGGTGAACTTCTGCAACTACTCGGGAGCCAAGATGAATAGAGTTAAACCAGGTGCCTGTTTACTGATAGCGGCCATTGTCGCGCTGCCGGTGGGCGCTGGGACTTTGACGGGGACCATCAAAGACAACGAAGGCGAGCTCATGGAAGGTGTGCTCGTGCGGGTGACTGACGACATTTCAGGCGTGTCCGAGTCCGTCTACACCAACCCTCAAGGTCAGTACATTCTTGCTACCGGCCTCCACGGAACTCTGAAGCTGCGTGCTCGCAGCCCCTATTTCAAGGATGCCAGGTCGACCGTAGAGCTCGCTGCCAACTCGAGAAGCCAGGAAGACGTGGTCATGTATCCGATGACCAGCGACGAGGAAATCTCCGAAAGCCTGCCCGCGGCATACCATTTCGGTAACCTGCCGTTCGAATCCGGAGACGATGCGGATTTCAATCGCTACCAGTTTCAGCGGGATTGTCTGTCCTGTCATCAGTTGGGCAACCCGTTCACCAGAGTGCCGCGTACTCCCGAGTCCTGGGCCGTCACCATCGAGCGGATGCACCGCATGGTGGGCAATTTTGACTCGATACTCCGAGACCGGCGCTCGGTCATTCTTTCGAAAGGTTTTGATGGCAAACCGGTATCCGCTCGCCCCGTCTTTCCGTTGGATGAGTCGCTCAGTGGGACCAAGATCTACGAGTACTCGCTGGAAAGAGCCTTTGTGCCGCATGACTCCATTGCTCACCCGACCAATGGCTTGATCTACACCGTCGATCAGGCGCTGGATCACATGGTGATCACCGATCCCAAAACCGGTCAATCGGAGTACGTGTTGCAGGCCGGTGGTGACGCCATGCAGTTTCACGAAGACAACCCGAACGAAGGCAGTGAGGTCGGTCTTTTCAATCCAACAGATCGGCATGGTCCGCACTCTCTGGACCTGGGCAAGGATGGCAAGTACTACGTGACCAACACGGGCAGTACCAGCATCGGCGTCTTCAATCCCGAGACCAACAAGTGGGAAGCCTCCTACAAAATTCCCCGTGAAACGGGCGCTGTCTATCCACACACCATCCGTGTCGATGCCAAGGGCATCGTCTGGTTTACCCTGGCCGGATCAGAAAAGGTCGGTTGGCTGGATCCTGTTGCCGGGAAGTTCACCATTCTGGACCTGCCGAATGTGGTACCGGGCGGTATCTCCG
>QIDL01000151.1 GCA_003228415.1 Gammaproteobacteria bacterium
GAATCCACACCAGGCGAGGTCGCCCCGCAGGAAGCTGTCAGTGGTCAGGTGGAACACCTCGATCAGACTGCGATCGAGCCGGTGGCCGACGTCGCCCGGGACATCGACTTCACTCAAGCGGTCTCGGGCTCACAAGATCCGGAAGTCAATCCAACACCGGCAGCCAATCTGCAATCTGCCCGCACGTCCCTCAGCACCGGCGCTCGCCGAATCACCGAGTTTGGCGATGAACTGCTTCAGTTCAGCTTCACCGATGAATGTTGGGTAGAGGTCAAGTCTATGGCAGGTGACAATCTCTACAGCGACCTGAATCGAGCCGGAACCACGCTGACTTTGCAGGGGCGCGGGCCGTTCAGGATCCTTCTTGGTTATGCACCCGGAGTGAAGCTGACCTTCAATGGTGAACCGGTGATGCTGGCACCGCATACCAGAAATAACGTCGCCAACCTGGTGCTGGGGCAGTAGCGGTGGTTCAGGCAATCAGAGGCATGCGCGATGTGCTGCCCGACGAGGCACGCCGTTGGCGGACGGTGGAGTCGGCGCTGGAATCGGTGTTGACGGGCTACGCCTACGAAGAAGTTCATCTCCCGTTGCTGGAGTTCACTGAACTGTTCAGTCGCGGCGTGGGTGAAGCGACAGACATCGTCGAAAAGGAGATGTACAGTTTTGCCGACCGCGACGGTGACAGCATCTCGCTGAGGCCGGAGGGTACTGCGGGGTGTGTGCGGGTACTGGAGCAACATGGTCTGCTGTTTCATCAGACTCAGCGGGTATTCTATCGCGGTCCCATGTTCCGCTATGAGCGTCCGCAGAAGGGCCGCTACCGTCAGTTTTTTCAGATGGGTGCCGAAGCGTTCGGCATGAGCGGACCGGATGTCGATGCGGAACTGATGGCGCTCGGGCTGGCCTGCTGGAAGCGGCTTGGTATCGATACCAGCGTGAGGCTCGAGTTGAATACGCTGGGTTCCAACGACGCCAGGGAGGACTATCAACAAGCCCTGATCACCTATCTCGAGCGGTATGCGGCCGACCTCGATGAAGACAGTCGACGTCGATTGTCGACCAATCCGTTGCGGATTCTGGATAGTAAGGTCGATAAAACTCAGGAAATTCTAGTCGAAGCCCCGGGTATCATGGACTACGTGGATAGTGCCGGTCGTGAGCACTTCGACGCTCTGTGTGGTCTGCTCGACGATCTCGGGATTCGCTTTGAGTTCAACCAACGCCTGGTTCGCGGTCTCGACTACTACAACCACACGGTATTTGAGTGGGTGACTGATGCACTTGGCGCCCAGGGCGCGATTTGTGCGGGTGGTCGCTACGATTCGCTCGTGCAACGCCTGGGTGGCAGGTCAACACCGGCGGCAGGTTTCGCTATGGGTCTCGAGAGGGTATTGCTGCTATTCGAGCAGCTGAATCTGCAGACCCGCTCCGCAGTCGACGTCTACTGTTGCGTGCTGGCGGTCGAGCATCAAGCCTATGTTCTAAGGCTGGCCGACCGCTTGCGCGGGTTGCTGCCGGAACTCAGAATTCGCGTCCACGCCGGTGGCGGCAAAATCAAGAATCAGCTGAAGAAAGCCGATCAGAGTGGAGCGAGTTGGGCTGTGATTGTCGGAGAAGACGAAGTGAGCCGGCAGCGGGTCACGCTTAAAACGCTCAACAGCGGCGAGCAGGTGACGATCGATCAAGTCGCGCTGATCGAGAAACTTCGCTCCGGCGGGAATGGGCGCGAATGATTGAACAGGATAGGAGGTTTGAGTGTCAGATTACCTGACTGATGAAGAGCAACTGGAGAAGCTGAAAACCTGGTGGCAGGAAAACAGCATGATGTTGGTTGTGGGCCTGGTAGTGGCGGTCGCTGGAATCGCTGGCTGGAGCTGGTATAGCGACTTTCGGGATGAACAGGTTGCTCAAGCTTCCGACCTGTACATCGAATACCTGGCGGCCGAGGGCACGGAGCGTGCGACCATCGCAGATACTCTGGTGAGCAAATTTCCGGGTAGCACCTATCACGCGTTGATACTGCTGCGCATGGCAGAAGAACGAATGGTGGAAGAAGATGCCGAGGGGGCACGAGTGTTGCTCGCCGATGCTCTGCAGCAGGCGCCGGACGAAAAGCTCGCCGACCTGGTGCGCGTGCGTTTGGCACGAGTGCTGCAGGAACTCGATCGTTCCGACGAAGCTCTGCAGACATTGGCCTCGGTCAAGAGCCTTGGCCTGCGCTCGGTGGTTCAGGAGTTGAAGGGTGACATCCACATGGTCAGAGGCGAACGTGATCTGGCGCATGAAGCGTATGGCGCTGCGTTGAGCGAGGCGGGAGCGGGTTCGCAACGGCCGTTGCTGGAGTTGAAGGTCGCAGACACGGCGGACTCGGATGACGCGTAATCTGGCGCTGGCGGCGACCTTTCTGCTGCTGTTCAGTGGCTGCAGCTGGTTTGCCTGGTTGCCCTGGGTCGAAGGCAAAAAGGACGAAGGCGATATCCTGAAGGCCGCCAAGCTCACCAGGTACGAAGCCGAAGTCAACATCAAACGACTCTGGAAACAGAGTGTTGGCCAGGGGCTGGGTCGTAAGTATCTGCGCCTCAGACCGGCCATTGTGGCGGATCAGATCGTCGCCGCGGACGGGTATGGACGCGTGGAGTCATTTGACCGCTTTTCGGGCAAACGGCTCTGGCGGAGCCAGATGCCGGCAGAAAGTGGAGGATTTCTAAGCAGTTTCAACATCATGGATCGCACCGACACCAGCTTTGTCTCCGGAGGCGTGGGTGCGGGGGGCGGTATGGCGTTCATCGGAACGACGAACGGGGAGGTGGTGGCATTCTCGGTTGCCGATGGTAGCGAGGTGTGGCGCCAGACGGTCGATGGCGAGGTGTTGGCTGCTCCGGTGACCGGTGAAGGTCTGCTCTTTCTGCAGACCATCGACGGCAGCCTGACCGCTCTGGAACTCGAAACCGGAGAGGAGCGCTGGCAGGTGGACAATCAGGTCCCGGTGCTGACGCTCAGAGGGACCGCCGCCCCGGTATATGATTCCGGTGTGGTCTACAGCGGATTTGCCAACGGAATCCTGGTGGCCGTGAAGGCGGAAAATGGTGAGCCCATCTGGGAACATCGGGTCATGTTGCCGGAAGGTAGATCCGAACTCGATCGCATGGTTGACGTTGATTCCACCCCCCTTGTCCAAGGTCCGATAATCTATGTGGTGGCCTATCAGGGGAATGTTCGCGGGGTTCGGCGAGCCGATGGCAAACCGCTCTGGGAGGTGAAGATGTCAAGCTATCTGGATCTCGACGAAGGTTACGGGCAGCTCTATGTGGTCGACGACACCGATGTCATTGTGGCCATTGATCGGCAGACGGCCGAAGAGGTCTGGCGTCAGGATGCTCTGTACCGGCGTAAGTTGTCGAGCCCGGTTGTGTTCAGTAACTATGTTGCCGTCACCGATGACGAAGGCTATCTACACATCATTGCCCAGAGTGATGGTCGCATGCTGGGCCGACGCAAGCTTGACGGCAAAGGGGTTCGATCGCGGATGCTCTATGCGGACGGCTCCCTCTATGCACTGGGTAATTCCGGCAGCCTGCAAGCTCTGGAGGTCACCGTCAGGTGACCGTCAGATGAGCCAGTAGCAGGATGCAATCATCGCCAACCCTGGCGCTGGTCGGTCGTCCGAACGTCGGTAAGTCCACGCTGTTCAATCGATTGACCCGTCGCCGTGACGCCCTGGTAGCCGATATTCCTGGATTGACCCGTGATCGACGTTACGGTCGTGCGCAACTGGACGGTGCCCGATTCACCTTGATTGACACCGGGGGCTTGCTGGGTGATGCCGGTGAGCTGACGACCGTGCTGGAGGCGCAGGCGAACCAGGCGCTGGAAGAGGCAGATGGCATCCTGTTGCTGGTGGATGCCCGGGACGGACTTACCTCGAAAGACACAGAGATCGCGCAACGGCTTCGGCGCCTGGGGAAGAGACTGCTGCTGGTCGTGAACAAAATGGATGGTGCCAATGAAGCCGAGGTGTTGGCAGAATTCGCGGTACTCGGATTTGGCGATGTGGCGTACGTTTCGGCGGCTCATGGTAGAGGCATGGGCGAACTGCGCACCTGGTTGTTGACCCAGCAGTGGTATGACGAAGAACCCGAGGCGGCGGGCGCAGCCGTAGATGATTCCGATGCCAACCAGCCCGAGCGTATCAAGGTCGCCGTGGTCGGCCGGCCCAATGTCGGCAAGTCCACTCTGATCAACCGGCTGCTCGGAGAGGAGCGCCAGGTGGTCTTTGATGCACCGGGTACCACCAGGGACGCCATTGCCATTCCTTTCGAACGTGGTGATGACCGGTATGTGCTGATCGATACCGCCGGTGTCAGACGGAAAGGTCGAGTCGAAGGGATCGCTGAGAAATTTTCCGTGGTCAAAGCACTGCAGGCGATGGAAGAAGCACACGTCGTGATACTGGTCATGGACGGCACCGAAGGGGTCGTCGATCAGGACCTGCATCTTTTGAGTTATGCCGCCGAGTCCGGCAATGGTGTACTGATTGCGGTCAATAAATGGGATGGCTTGAGCAGGGATGCGCGGGCCAGAGTCAACAACACTCTGGATCGCAAACTTGGCTTTGCACCCTGGATACCGGTCCTGCACATCTCTGCGCTGCATGGCAGTGGCGTTGGTCTGTTGCTCGATGACGTAAAGCGTATCTATGTAGCGGGCGCCCTGGATGTGGGAGCGACGCTGCTGACCAAGCTGCTTGGCCGACTCGTGACCTCACATCCGCCACCGTCGGTTCGAAATCGTCAGATCAAATTGCGCTTCGCCCACAAAGCAGGCGAGCATCCGCCTCGTATCGCCATCCATGGCAATCAGACCAAGTCGTTGCCTGCAAGTTATATCCGCTATCTGGAAAATGGATTTCGCGAGGCTCTACGATTGGTTGGCAATCCGGTTATGCTGGAACTCAAGACTTCGGTGAACCCTTATAGTGGCAAGAAAAACGAGCTTACTCGACGCCAGCGAATCCGGCGCAGGCGGGTAATTGGCCATCGCAGGAAGTAAACGGTCTACGGATCGGTTGATTTGTTGCTGAACAGATCCATGACCTGGACCGGGTCAACGCGATTCCCGTTCATGCTGACCGACCAGTGCAGATGGGCTCCGGTGACACGACCCGTTGCGCCTACCAGTCCGAGCTGCTGACCGCGACTGACTGTAGCGCCTTCAGCCACGTCGATTCTGCTGAGGTGACAGACCATGGTGATCAATCCCTGACCGTGATCGACGAACACCGCATTGCCGTTGAAAAAGAACTCGCCTGTCAGGGTGACCTTGCCGGGCGCCGGAGCGAGGATCGGAGTCCCCGTATTCGCAACGATGTCCAACCCGCTGTGTGGGTTTCGCGGTTGACCATTCAACACGCGACGGCGCCCGAACGAACTCGACAGGGGCCCGGCCACCGGTTGCAGAAAGGGTAGCGGATTTTCGAGCGTCTCGGTGAAGCGCAGGTACTGTGTCCGCATTTTTGCGCTTTCCGATTGAATTCTCTTCATATCCTCTGGATTCGGATTGACCATTCGAGGATTTTCGATGGTGAGGCGTTGCTCGGTGTAGCGTTTCTCAGATACTTCGAATGTTCTGCGCTCGGTGGTCCCGTCGGCATACTCGAGTACCAGTTCATGGGTACCCGGCCTGGC
>QIDL01000371.1 GCA_003228415.1 Gammaproteobacteria bacterium
TGACGGTGATGCACGGGGACATGAAGGCGTTGCCGTTCGAGGCAGGGTCATTCGATCTCATCTGGTGTGAAGGTGCTGCCTATATCATGGGTGTTGCGAACGCACTCTCGGCCTGGCGTCCGCTGCTTGCGGCCGGCGGTCGGCTGGCCTTCACCGAAGCGGTCTGGTTCGAAGACGACCCACCTCTGGAGCTCCGCGACTGGTGGCAGAACGGCTACCCCGACATGGGAGATGTGCAGACAACGCTGGACCGGACCACCCATTGCGGCTATCGGATTCTCGAGCATTTCCCGCTACCTGAGTCGGCGTGGTGGGACGACTACTACGATCCTATGCTGGCCAACATCGAGAGGTTGCGCGAGCGCTACCTGAGCAACGCCGCCCCGGTCGGTGCGCTCGATGTGCTCGATAACTGTCAGATGGAGATCGACTACTATCAGAGGTTCTCGCGCTACTACGGCTATCTGTTTGTCGTTGCGTCGGTTTGATCCTCGGTCTGGATGGATGCGCATAATCAGCTGGAACGTGAATGGTCTGAGAGCGTGCGCGAAGAAAGGCTTTCTTGACTTCCTCGAGCAGAGCGCCGCCGACGTCGTGCTGCTGCAGGAAGTGCGGGCGTTTCCGGCCCAGTTACCGGCAGCCGTTCGAGAAGCAAGCGGCTGGCATGCTGTTTTCGCACCGGCCGAGCGGCCAGGCTACAGCGGGGTCGGCATCTACAGTCGAAAACCGCCGGATAAGGTCGAGTCAAAACTAGGGGAGGCGCGCTTCGATACGGAGGGGCGCTTCATCGTCGCTCACTTTTCACGAATGGCGATAGCCAGCGTCTACTTCCCCAAAGGCAGTGGCCGCGATCGGGACAACAGCCGGGTGCCGTATAAACTCGACTTCTACCGGGCCGTCTTTGACAGGATTGAGCGGTTGCGACGGCGCGGGCCGGTATTTGTGGTCGGGGATTACAACACCGCGGTTGAAGAAATCGATCTCGCCCGGCCTATGGGCAACACAAAAAGCAGTGGTTTTTTGCCCGAGTAGCGTGATGAGATGCGGCGCTGGCTGAATGCGGGTTGGGTGGATACCTTTCGGGCACAGCACCCGAATGAACCTGACCACTATTCCTGGTGGCGCCAGTTCGGTGGTGCGCGGGAGAACAACGTGGGTTGGCGAATCGATTACGTGTTGGCGTCGCCGAGTGCTGCGCGACGTATCCGTGATGCGTTTATCTGGCCGGACGTGCTGGGTTCGGATCATTGTCCGGTTGGTGTGGATGTGGACTGAATACTCGAGACCGTTCTACCTTCTATGGATAGAGGATTCCGGGAGTGTTCGCTGTGTCCACTATTATTTGCCGCAGGCTGTCTTTCGGCTACGTCGGTTCGGCGACCGATGTTTTCACCGATCTGGATCTCATCGTCGATACTCGATGGCGTTCTGCTCTGGTCGGGCGTAACGGTCGGGGAAAAACGACGCTCGCAGCGTTTGCCGCGCTCGAGTCGGACTATCGACAACTGGGCGGCTATGAGATCGATGCGCGTGTAGAGAGCGAGTTGGGAGATCTCGGTATCCATGAGCGGTTGCAGGCGCGGCCGTTCGTAGATTTGAGTGGCGGAGAACAGACTCGCTGCCTGCTGGCAGGTCTGTTTGCGCTCGATTCCGGGTTTGCGCTGATCGATGAGCCGACCAATCACCTGGACCTGGGAGGCCGTGAGTTGTTGGCCGACTATCTGAGTAACAAGCCTGGATTTCTGCTGGTCTCCCATGATCGGGCGTTTCTCGACGCCTGTGCAGATCATGTGATCGCCCTGAACCCCGACACCTCGGAGACCCATCGCTTATCGTTCTCGGACTGGCGTTCGCACTATCTACAGCGCCTCGACGAGCAGGCGCTGACCAACAAGGCATTGAAAAAAGAGTTTCGTCGCCTGGAGACGACTGCTGGTGAGCGCCGCCGCGGTTCGCTGAAGCGTGAAGCAGACAAGGGTGCACACGTCGACAAGGGGTATATCGGCGCCCGCGCTGCGCGACAGATGAAGCGCGCCATCGCTGCAGAACGCCGCGCCAATGAGACTGTGCAATCGCGCAACACATTCCCTGCTGAAAGCGTCTAATCTTGTCGTGTTTCGAGACAAGCCGCTATTCGAACCGGTCAGTTTTGATGTCTCGGCTTCCAGTCGGTTGGCAGTGCTGGGAGCCAACGGTTCCGGGAAGACCAGCCTGCTGGATCTGATCAGCCGCGCTCCCATGGAACCTCCTGTGGGACCTCCTATAGAACCTCCTATAGAATATGGCGGGGTGTTCGTGCGCTCCAATCTGGTTGAGATCTCCCGGGTGAATCAGCAGCCGTTATGGACCACGGGCGATCTGCAGCAGCGGTTGGCCGTGAACCACTTGGATGAGACCCGATTTCGCCAGATAATGGCGGCGCTCGGTGTTCGGGGCAGCCTGCTGGAACGACCGATCGAAACGCTGTTGCAGGGTCAGCAGAAGAAGATCGAACTGGCCCGTTCGATGATGACGACGGCGAACCTGCTGGTCTGGGACGAGCCGTTGAACTATATCGACATCGATTCCCGAGAACGGATCGAGGAAGTGTTGCTCGACCAGGCCCCGGCGATGATATTCGTCGAGCATGACGCGACCTTCGTCGAGCGGGTCGCAACCGAGATGATTGAATTGAAAATGCAGGAGAATAGCGGGTTTGAATAGGCCTTTTGAAATACAGCGGCTGGAGCGTTGTGCGCCGGGTGGCGTCCATGAATATGGTGCAGCGCAAAAGGCCGCCAGTTGAGTAGTCCGGACCCCGCAAAGATCCCGCTGCTGACCAAGGTCGCCTACGGATTCGGGTCGGTGGCCTACGGGGTGAAGAACAACGGCTTCGACTACTTCTTCCTGATCTTTTACAGCCAGGTGATGGGCGTCGACGCTCAGCTGGTGGGCATGGCGCTCATGATTGCGTTGATGGTCGATGCCGTCAGCGATCCACTGATCGGCTATTTCTCGGACAACACGCATTCCAGGTGGGGTCGTCGCCATCCCTATATGTACATCGCCGCCATACCGGTGTCGGTATCCTACTTCTTCATCTGGAACCCGCCGGAAAGCCTTGTCGGCAATGAGTTGTTCGGTTACATCGTGGTGATGTCGGTAATCGTCCGCACCCTGATCACTCTCTACGAAATTCCCAGTTCCGCTTTGTCCGCGGAACTGACTGACCACTACGATGAACGCACCAGCATGCTCAGCTATCGCTACTTCTTCGGTTGGACCGGCGGTACGCTCATGGCCACGTTCGCCCTCGCATACCTGTTGGTGCCGACGGATGAGATTCCAAGCGGTATGTTCAATATCGAGGGTTATGGCCGGATGGGGCTGGTGGCCGCTTCGATAATTTTCCTCGCCATCATGGTCTCGGCGATAGGCACGCACAATCGTATTCCCTATCTCAGAAAGCCCCCCGAGAGATCCCGAATGACGCTCCGGCGAATTTACAGGGAACTTTTTGAAACCCTGTCGAACCGCTCGTTCGGCGCTTTGTTTCTGGCGGCGCTGTTCGGAGCGATAGCCTCTGGCCTTGCGGCCGGTCTCGGCTACTACCTGAACTCCTTTTTCTGGGAATTCAGTACCATGCAGATCAGCTATATCTCTTTGTCTGTGGTGCTCTCGGCTGCGATCGGTTTCCTGATCTCTCCCATCGCTTCGAAGAAGCTGGGAAAAAAGAAGGGCGCGATAATCATCGGCGTGATCGCCTTTTCCACCGCTCCCTTACCAGTGGTGCTGCGGCTCCTGGGAATCATGCCGGACAATGGTCATCCGTGGCTGTTCCCCATCGTGCTGGTGACCACCATCCTCGATGTCGGGCTGATCATCACCTTCCAGGTTCTGATGTCGTCCATGATTGCCGACCTGGTGGAGGACAGCGAAATGCAGACCCAGCGACGCTCGGAAGGGGTCTTTTTTGCCGCGGTAACGTTTACCCGAAAAATTGTGCAGGGCGTCGGAGTAGTCTCGGCCACCATCGTTCTGAGCATCGCCCAATTTCCAACGGGCGTCATGCCGGGTGAGGTACCCGAGGCGTCGCTATTTATCCTGGGCGCTTTATACGCACCCGCGGTCTTCACGCTCTGGATGGTCATGATATGGTGCCTGTCGAGTTACAAGATTGATCGAGCCACTCATGAAGAAAATCTCAGAGCGCTGGGTCGGGCGGCATGAGCAGCGCCGAGCCAACTCAGATCAGTTTCGCGAGCTGCCCCTCGTAGTCACTGCGTGAACGAACGTCGATCGGAGCCGCGAGGAACCGCTCGAGTTCCGACGCGTCCAGTTTTCGATAAGCTGCCTGAAACATTTCCAATGTAGAGACGCCGTCTGCCGGGCAGGGTACCAACGAGAATTTCTCGCCTGTCTGAACCATGCCGGACTGGATGACTCGGCAATAGATCCCGGGGCGCAGTGCTTTCACAAAGTGTTTCGCGAATCTGGCGTCGCCCATACGCTGGGCCAGCGTATTGCAGGGAATCCGCGGCGCCGTGACTTCCAGCGTAACCTCATCGAAGCTGAGGCGAGTGCCAACGATGAGGCCGGGATCCGGTAGTCCGGTCAGCGTCAGGTTGTCGCCAAAGGTACCGGGCGCCATGGTCTTGCCGAGTTCGCCGGACCACCAGTCGTAGTCTTCCCGTCGATAGAGATAGACCGCCTGATCGGGTCCGCCATGATGCTTTTCATTGATAACCGCGTCATCTTCGAGACCGAGCGGACCGATGGTCACCGGAGCGGCCACAGGCCGCTTGAAAATGCCGGTCTTGCCACTGAAGCTTCGTCCTTCGAGAAGCGTGGCAGTTCCGACGTTGATACTGACGATGTGCATTTTCAGACTAGCTCGACAGCGTCGCTAACCGTGAGCGCGCCATTGCGGGTCACGTTCGCATAGACCCCGAGATCTCCATCGGCCAGTTTCACCAGCGCGCGCATGATACCCGGATCTTTCGGGAGATCGTCAAAACCGTGAGTGGTCATGACGCAGCGGGGACAGCCGACCGTGATCTCGAGTTCTGCGCCACCCAGCTTAAGGCTTTTGCCCGGCCAGGCGCGTTCCGGAAATGCGTCTTCCGAGTGCGTCTCGATCAGAATGTTTGGACGAAATCGACGGACATCGAATTGGTGATCTGCTGCCGATCTCTGCATGAAGCCAAGGCTTTCCGTGGTCATGATCATCAGCGGAAACGCATCGAAGTAGGTTCCGGGTGGGGATTCGAATTCCATGAGGAACTCGGGAAATTTCTTGAAATCCGGAAGCGGTTCGTCATCGGTGCGGCCGAACATGCGGCGAAACTCCGCCTCCGTATCCTCGAGCACCGGCGCCCCGCGACGATAGTGATCGAGCCGGTCGGCAGGCAGCAGAGGCCAGACGGTTACCGGGCTGCCGATGAGATTGCTGAGCGCCTCGGGTGCTGTGGGGTCATCTATGGCAAGCGTTCTTCCATCCGGTAGTGTCACCCTGGCGCGGGCGGACCCTTCAGGAGGCGGCTCGGTCTCATAACTGGCCGTGCACTGCATGAGTTCCGGAAACCGTTTGCCGCCGCGAATGCCGCCACGTTCTTCATCGCGAACCGCCCAGGCCCGATCGCCGGGGATGCCGCGCTCCCGTAGTTGGACCTGATCC
>QIDL01000449.1 GCA_003228415.1 Gammaproteobacteria bacterium
CCACCGCCATGAGTCTGGCACTCAAATACCAATTTCCGATCATCCCGATGCACATCAACGCACACAACTCCTGGGTGTACTACGTGCTCTATTTCCTGCATCACGAGTTGAGGGACATGACACTGTTTCGGGAACTGTTCAACAAGACCAATCATCATTATCGAATTTCAATAGCCGCCCAATTGGACCCTGTCGAACTGGTGGAGTCTCATGGCAACGATCTCGAACAAATTACCGAACGACTGCGGAAATTCGTGGCGGAGGAAATGCCCCTGGGAGCTAGAGAGTTCAGACCGAAAAGTTAAGGACAGAACCAGAAATTTGGGCGCCTATCCGTACGCCAGGCATGGCGTTGTCCCGTAGTCCGTGCTGAGCAAACGGGCGGTGTCCATGTAAGAGGGTCCTTAAGCTGGCAAATAGGGAAATACCGTTGCGGCTTGTCCATCGCCACAACTCTTCGTGACCACCGAGCCTTGCTCGACACGCTTCATGGAAACGCTGAACCGCTCCTGATCATCGGCGAAGCTGATCTCGGCAGCGCTTTCGTCACCATTGAAATGCAGCAAACGCAATCCCTGCCTGCCCAGGTTCGCCTCCGCCGCCTGCACGATCGGGGAATAACAGGTTCTCCCACGCAGTCTGGCAAAATCCACCTGGCCAGCTTCGGTCGACTCGAGAAAGCCAGCAATCGACTCTTCTGCCACTCGCCCGTAGAGACAGGCATTCGGCAACACCAGCACATTGGGCGCAAACCGATGGCCGCCGAGGTGAGTGGCCTGCCAGACTCGTTCACCGAGGCGTTCTCTGAGCGCGGCATAGGTTGGCAAACCAAATCGGGCACAGCAGCGGTCCCGTTGTCCGTTGGTGCAGACCAGGTAAACGGGCTGATCGGGTTCTTTAGCCGCCCCGAACAAGCGGTCTGGATCTTCCAGCAGCGACAGCAGATCCAGATCGTCCAGAAAACCGTAACCCCGACCGCTGAACTCGAACACCCGGCCTTCGAAAGCGACCAGCAGCCGGGTTTCGTGCCGATCGAGTTCGGGCTGGCGGATGAATTGAGGCCTGACCCTGAATCCGGCCGAGCGCAGCGATTGCAGAGTTTTCACCAGCCATTCGCGGGTCACAAGCGCCAGCTCGTTGTCAGCGAGGGCCTTGGCTTTCCAGACCGGTCTGTATTCGAGACACAGCCAGACATCCACCGTATCTGCAGTACCCCACAGGGTTTCGGTGCGGTTCAGCTCGCTGCAGTATTGTCGTTCCTCAGGCGTCGGATTTTGCAATAATCTTCCTTTAGGACTAGCGTCATTGTTCTTGAGACCAGCGTCATTGTTCTGGAAGGGAGATAGACAATGCAAGCCACCGAGATGCTCGCCGATCGCATCAGCAGCAGCCAGTATGACACCATCCCGCCCGAAGCGCGGGAGGCGGCCAAACAGGCAATCCTCGCTTTCCTCGGGGTCACGCTCGCTGGCACGGGAGAGCCTCTGGCTGAAATTCTGAGGGCCGAGGCCAGAGCAGAAGGTGGAAACGCGCAAGCCCGGGTGTTTGGCACCGATGAACAGGCCAGCACCAGTCAAGCGGCCCTGATCAACGGCGCCGCCGGTCACGCGCATGATTACGATGACGTCCATACGGCCATGAGCGGCCATCCCACGGTGCCGGTCGCTCCCGCAGCGCTGGCCATCTCCGAACATCTTGGCCGCTCAGGACGGGATCTGATCACCGCATTCGCCACCGGGGTGGACGTGGAATGCATTCTCGGTCGCTATGCCGGTGCCGCTCACTATGCGGACGGCTGGCACAATACCGGCACCCTGGGCACGTTCGGGGCAGCGGCGGCAGCCTCGAGACTGCTTGGACTCGACCGCAGCGCTACATCTCAAGCACTCGGCATTGCGGGAACCCGGGCAGCAGGCCTGAAGACTCAGTTCGGCACCATGTGCAAGCCGCTACATGCCGGGCATGCCGCCTCCACAGGGTTGCAATCCGCCAATCTCGCCAGCCGCGGTTTCTCCAGCTGCACCGACATTCTGGAAGCATCCCAGGGATTCATGGACACTCAAGCCTCGAGCGCATCATTGGAGCGCTTCGCCCGTGCGCTGGAAGTCGAGTCCTACACACAGGACATCTGCTTCAAATATCACGCCGCCTGTTACCTCACCCATTCGGCCATCGAAGCGACACGCCAGCTCTGCCAGTCGAACGCCTTCGATCCGAACGACATCGAGGAGATTGAAGTTCAGGTGGACAAAGGCCACCTGCGGGTCTGTAACATACTGGAGCCTGGTACCGGCCTCGAGGCCAAATTCAGCCTGCGTGTCACCGTCGCCATGGCCGTGTGCGATGAAGACAGCGCCAGCATTTCCGTGTTCGATGACGCGCTGACTAAGGATCCCGATATTGTCCGATTTCGCGATAAAGTCCGGGTTCTTCCTCACGCTCAGCCGCGCCCGGAGACCGTTGTTCTGATCCGCACCCGCACCGGTGAAGAGTATGAGGCGGCGGTCAATGTCGCCATTCCCATGCGCGATCTGGACGCTCAATGGGCGAAGCTCGAAAGCAAGTTCTGCATGCTGTCATCGCCGGTGATCGGCGAGGCCGCTACCCGGCGCGTCGTTCAGGCATGCCGTTCTCTCGAGGAGCTATCGAACATCAGAGATTTTTCACGGCATCTGGGGCAAGGCCATGAGTGATTTCGAAGAAATTCGCTTCAAGGCCGAACTGTTCTCCAAAGGCAATCGCTATGAAGACATGAGCGAGGGCCGGGTATTCGAACATCACTGGGGGCGGACCTTGACGCCCGGTGATAATGCAGCCTTCACCACTCAGACGCTGTCGTTCTGCCCCCTGTACTTCAACGAACCCTACGCCCAGAGCCTTGGCCATCCGAAGACCGTGCTCAACCCCCTGTTGGTCTTCAACACGGTTTTCGGTCTGACCGTGGAAGATCTGAGCGAAGGAGGGGGACCGTTTCTGGGGGTGGATGAGTGCGAGTTCCGTCAGCCTGTCTATGTCGGCGATACCTTGACCGCCCGCAGCACCGTGACCGCCGCTCGCGAGTCCAAGGGCCAGAAGGGCTTCGGTATCGTCACCTGGCATACCGAAGGATTCAATCAGGCAGGGGATCTGGTAATCGATTTCAAGAGAACTAACCTGGTTCGTAAACGCACGGTGGCGCCGGCCGTGCCGAGCACGGCACGGGAGACATGACCATGGGCGCCAACAGCACACTGACCGGAAACGGCAACTACTTCGAGAATTTTCGACCGGGTCAGGTGATCCGTCACGCCCGCGGCAAAACCATGTGCGAGCAGGACAACGTCGGCATCACCCTGATGGTGTTGAACACCGCAGAGGCCCACTTCAACGAAGACGTGATGCAGAAAAACGCCATGGGGCGCGAAGGCTGGAACTCACGGCTGCAATTCGGCGGCGTGACCATCTCCATGGTCATCGGGCTGACCATGCAGGATACCGGGGAAAATGCCCTGGCGGAGTTGTCTCTGGACAAAATCAGGCTCAAGGCACCCGTGTTCCATGGCGACACCCTGTATGCCTTTACAGAAGTACTGGCCACCGAACCGTCGGATCGGAAGGACGCCGGTATCGTGACTTTCAAGCACTTCGGCATCAATCAGAACGATAAGGTGGTGTTCGAAGGTGAGCGGCGCGTGCTGGTCAAGCGCCGCGGCGAAAATGCAGACGCGGCTGGTTAGCAGACGCGTACCGATGAAACCCCGTAGTCAGCAAGCCTGACCACCAACGATGCGAGGAACGAACGAATGAGCGGACAACCCAGAAGAGCCAGACGCTGCCAGCTTTCGGTACCCGGCAGCTCGGAGAAAATGCTGACCAAGGCCGCGGGGCTGGATCTGGATCACGTTTTTCTGGATCTCGAAGACGCGGTCGCGCCAAGCGCCAAACCCGGCGCCCGCGGCATGATCGTGGACGCTCTCAATTCGCTCGAATGGACACCGCGCACCCTCTGTGTGCGCATCAACGACGTGGAAACCGAGTGGTGCCATGACGATATCATCGAAGTGGTCAGCGGTGCCGGTGACAAGCTCGACACCATCATGCTCACCAAGGCCAAGTCAGCGGCCGATGTTCAATTCGTACACCTGTTGCTCGATCAACTCGAACAGAAGCTGGGATTGACTAAGCGCATCGGCATCGAATGCCTCATCGAAGAAGTAGAAGGCATGATGAACGTGGAGGAGATCGCCGCCTGCTCCGATCGGCTCGAGTGCCTGATCTTCGGCATGGGCGACTACTCCGCAAGCCAGCAAATGCAGCTCGGTCACGTGGGCGAAACCGGCGGCTATCCCCCGGATGTCTGGCACTATCCGCGCTACAAGATGACCATTGCCTGTCGTGCCAACGGCATCGATCCGGTCGATGGGCCCTATGCAAATTTCAGGAATCCGGCCGGCTACACAAAAGAAGCCGAGCGCTCTCTGGTGCTCGGTATGATCGGCAAATGGGCCATCCATCCCAGCCAGGTGGAGATCGCACAAAAGATATTTGCACCCGACCCCGAAGCCCTGGCATCGGCCCGCAAGCAGAAAGCGGCCTACGCACAAGCACTCGAAGAGGGCCTCGGCGCCATCAACGTGGACGGCGTGATGGTGGATGCCGCCAGTATCCGCATCGTCCAGAACCTGATCGACCGTGCCGATCTCTACGATCTGTAGACACTTCCGGCCTCCTTCCGACCTCCTTCCCACAAAGATGAGCCGCAACAGGAACCAGAGCAATGACCGAACACTACCTGACCGAAGAGCGCCGCATGATCCAGGATGTGGCGCGCGAGTTCACCAGGAACGAAGTCCTGCCGGTCGCCAACGAGCTCGATCCCATCAAAGGCGACATACCGATGGAGCTGCGGCAGAAAATGGGAGAACTGGGTTACTTCGGTATCCGCATGCCGGAACAATACGGTGGTCTCGGATTGGGTGTTTTCGAATACGTGCTGATTGCGGAAGAGCTCGCTCGCGGCTGGATGAGCGTTGCCAGCATCATCGCGCGCGCCAGTTCGCTGATGAGCGTCGGTGGCTGGTCGCTCGAGAAGCGGGAAGATCTCACCAGGAAGGCGGCTCAGGGCGAGTATCTGGCCGCTGTCGCACTTTCCGAGCCCAACGTCGGCTCCGATCTCAGGGCCGTTGCCTGCAAGGCAGCCCTGGACGGCGACGAGTGGGTCATCACCGGCAACAAGTACTGGTGCACGTTCGCCGACGGTGCCGACTACATTCAACTGCTGGGCCGCTTCAACGGCGCCGAAGCGGAAGCTGCCGGTCACAAGGGCACGGCCAGTTTCATCATCGAAAAACCCCGCGGCGAGCTGCCTGAAGGATGTCAGGGCGCGCCGATCCCGAAAATCGGCTATCACGGCTGGCGTACCTGGGAACTGGCTTTCGACGGTTGCCGAATCCCCAAAGAAAATATCATTACCGGCGGCAGCGGTGGCGGCGAAGGATTCAAGAACGCGGTGAACTGGTTGAACTCGGCTCGAGTGCATACGGCAGCGCGATCCATCGGTCTGGCGCGCGGAGCCTTCGAAGATGCCATGGCTTACTCCCAGGAACGCGTTCAGTTC
>QIDL01000588.1 GCA_003228415.1 Gammaproteobacteria bacterium
GACCTGTCTACCGATGATCCGGATCCGGCCGGGCGTCTTCAGAAGATTGCCCAGTCATCCCGCACCGCGAAGGGATTTACCCAGGATATTGCCAAGGCGCTGGACACCGGCGTGGCACTGCCAGGCCTTCCGGCCTCTTTTGCCGCCGGAGTGCGCGTTGCAGAGATGACCCGGGTGGCGAACCTGCCGGGCCTGCAGCTACCCTTCAACGTGGTGATCTCCAATGTGCCGGGGCCCCGGCAGACCCTTTACTCCTGCGGTGCGAAAGTGCTCACTCATTACCCGGTCTCCATTCCGGCCCACACCCAGGCGGTCAATATCACCGTCCATAGCTATGCGGGTGATTTGTTCTTCGCACTGACAGCCTGTGCCAGGGCGCTGCCTGACGCAGACGTACTGTGCGAGGATATCTTAGCCGCCTATCAGGAACTCAAGGTGCTTTACGATGTATCGTCGGCCCCTGTCGCATTGCAACAACCAGAGACCGTTTCAGCCACGCCGATTGCACCGATGAGTAGACCGGAAGACGAAGATCCGCACCCGAAGGCTGCGTAAACCGGCTATAAATCAATAAGATATTATTTTTTTCGATTTTGGGTTGTACCGCTCGATGTTGTGGTGCACAATGCGTTGTGCATCGCAACATACGCCTTGGTTAAACACACGAACAACAAGGCACAAACGAGGAAATACGAATGAGCGTTTTGGAAAATGGACTGGAGAACAGCGCCAAGCTGGGCCGTAAACTGTTCGATCTGAACAACAGCACCCTGGTGAAGATCGCAGAGCTTTCTGCAGAGAATTTCAAGAAATACCTGGAATTGAACCAGAGCTATGTATCCAAGCTGCCGGAAGTCAGCGATGTCAGCACTTTTGTAGAGCTGCAGCGTGACTATGGCAAGGATCTCTGGGAAGGCATTCAGGCCGATGTGCGCGCCCGCGGCGAGATCGTCAAGGAAGCCGCCGAGCAGACTGGCTCTCTGGTTCGTGGCACGTTCAGTTCCGAAGAGGAAGTTGTGGCCGAGTCTGAGACCGCTGCTGCGGCCTGAACCGACCCGCCGAGTCCGCTGGTTGAACCAGCCGGACGGAAAGCAAACGAAAAACCGGTATTTCGATCGTAGAAATGCCGGTTTTTTAATTACATACCTGAAACCGGTGACGGATTAACATCCACCAGGCATCGATAGCCGTTGGCGGGAGAGACTCGATGGCGAAGCAGGAAGACGCACCAGAAATTATTGCCGAGCGTACCGAAGCTGCCGCGGCAGCGGGTGGCTTCGGTATCGATCCCCGATCCTTCATGGATACCTGGGGCAGAATTCTCGAGGAAGCATCCGTCCAGCCGCGCGCGCTGCTGGAAGCCGGCAGGAAGTTCGGTACCGATCTCGGCAGCATCTGGTTTGGTAATAGCGATATCGGACCAGCGGCGGGGGATGCCAGGTTCAGTGACGCGGCGTGGCAGGATAACGCCGTCTATCGCCGTATTGGTCAGTCTTATCAAGCCTGGAGCGGCGCCATGGATGAATGGCTCGATCGCTCCGGACTCGAGGGGATTGAACGTGACCGGGCTCAATTCGTGCTTAACGCGACCAAGGACCTGATGGCGCCGGTGAACTCATTGGCGGGTAATCCTGAGGCCCTGAAGAAGCTCAGAGAGACTCAGGGCCGCAGCCTGATCCAGGGTTTCAAAAATTTTATTGACGATATCCAGCACAACCACGGCTATCCGGCGGTTGCCGATCGCCACGCCTTCAAGGTCGGCGTTGACGTGGCCGCCACGCCGGGTGCGGTGATTTTCAGGAACGAGCTCTTTGAACTCATCCAGTACCAGCCGGTGACCGAAATGGTGTCACCAATTCCTTTGCTCTACGTGTTCAGCCAGGTCAATCGATTCTACCTCGGCGATCTGACGCCCGATCGCAGTCTGTTCAAACGCTTGCTGGACGCCGGCATTCCCGTTTACGCGATCAGTTGGCGCAACCCGACGAAAGAGCAGAGCGACTGGAACATCGATACCTATGCCGACGGCATCATAGAAGCCATCAAGGTGATCCAGCAGGTTGGCAAGTGCCATAAGGTGCACCTGATGGGCCTCTGTGCCGGTGGTCTGGCGGCGGCGGCAGCGGCCGGCGTACTCGACGCCCGAGGTGACGACTGCATCGACACCCTGAGTCTGTTCGTCAACGTCCTGGATTCGCGCCCGGGAGAGAGTGAGTTCGGTCTGTTCGTTACCGAGCGTTCCGTAGAGGCGCAGAAGAGCGCGGTCCGGGAGCGAGGCATATTTACCGAGCGCAACGTCTTCGAGATGTTCGCCATGATCAGGATCGAAGAAAGCGTCATGAGTTTCTTCCGCAGCAATTACCTGCTGGGCGAAGCGCCGGTCAAGCATCCGCTGCTGTTCTGGTCCATGGACTACACTCGCGTTCCCGCGGAGATGCAGTGTGATTTTCTCGACCTCGGGCAGGACAACAAACTGGCCAAGAAAGAGCTTCGAGTGCTGGGCAAGCGCCTGGATCTATCGAAAATCGACTATCCGGTCTACATCATGGCCGGTACCACAGACCACATCACGCCGTGGAAGGCCTGTTATCGCAGCACACAATTGTTTGGATCAGACGTGATATTCGTGCTGACCAATCAGAACCATACCCAGACCATCAGTTCCAGAGCCGACAATCGGCATCTGAAGTACTGGGTGGCTGACGAGTTACCCCAGGATCCGGAACAGGCACTCCAGGCGGTGGAGGCGCAGGATGGATCCTGGACCGGGCATTGGGTCGACTGGCTGAACGATCGCTTTGAAGAGCCGGTGAAGCCAAAGAAAAAGCCTGGCTCCAAGAAATTCCCGATCCTCGGAGCAGCGCCAGGCGAATACGTGCTGGAGAGCTAGGGATCCTCTAAACAGGAGTTCAGGGGTGAATCTGCACCTTGATCGAGCGCGTCGATTTGTCTTCGGCGGTGGCAAATGCTTTGTCTACCTCATCCAGAGCGAAGGTATGGGTGATGAGTGGCTGAATCAGGTCGGCGTTGGCCACTGCCAGTTCCGTGCCCAATTGAAAGTCGCCATGCTCTGATTCACGGCTGTAGCAGTTCGATGCCGCCAGCGTGAGTTCTTTGGAAAAGAAGGTCATTCCCGGAATTTCCGGAGATCCCTGGAACAGCCCGAGCATCGAGATGCGCCCGCCGGTACGGGCGATCTGCACCGATTCCGTCAGCGTTTTGGTTTCACCGCCGACAGTTTCAATCACCACATCCGCATGTTGATCGCCGATCTCCGCCAGCAGCGACTCGGCGCTGTCGAATACTCTGTCGGCGCCCAGCGAATGGGCCAGCGCCTGCTGATGCGGATGCCGCGCGGTGATCAGCACTTCACCGGCACCGGCATGCTTCGCGGTGAGGATGCTGAGAAGCCCGATCGAGCCCGCTCCGATGATGGCAACCCGATCGCCAATGCCGACTTTGCCGACGCGGGTACCGCGCACGCAGACGGCCATCGGTTCGGTCAACGCCGCACTGCCACGATCCAGGGCCTTCGGCAGCACGTGGATCAGCGACTCGGGGACGCAGACGTACTCGGCGAGTCCTCCCGGCAGCGCAACACCAAAGAGCCGCGTGTCGACACAGAGATTGGCTTTACCGACATCGCAATGAAAACAGTTGCCGCAACCGAGAATCGGCTCCACCGCGACCTGGGTACCGGTGGTGATCGTCGTGTCGTCACCTGTCGCCTCAATCTCTCCAGCGATCTCATGGCCCGGCCGTATGCCTCGCGGGTTGCCCAGCGCCGCGTGCATGATGTGCAGGTCCGACCCGCAAATGCCACCGGCGGCGACCCGGATGCGAACCCAGCCCGACTCCGGTTCAGGTAATTCCCGCTCCTCGACGCTGATGGACCCGCCCTCGCCAAAAACTGCAGCCTTCATGAATCGTCACTCTTCGATTGATCCGGGCATCCTATGCTGAGAGGGGACATTGGTCCAACTCTGCTATGCCTGGCTACAAAGTTGTACACTGCCCTGACAGGACAGCGGAGAAGGACAGGGATCATGGCCACCTACATCATGATGAGCACCCTCACTGACGAGGGCCGAAAAACACTCAAAGAACGACCGGAACGCCTGAAGGCCGTTAACAAAGAAGTGGAAGCCATGGGCGCACGGGTGATGAGTCAGTATGCCGTGCTCGGGGGCTACGACTTTATCAACATCATCGAAGCCCCATCAAACGAAGTCATGTCCCGACTCTCCATGGAACTCGGCTCGAGAGGCACCATCAAGGTGACCACCTTTCCGGCAATGGACATCGATGCGTTTGTGGACATGTTAAAGGGTACCACCCCCAGCGGTTCCTGATTGTGCCGACCTATGTGATGCTGATGCGCTACCACTCCGAGGGCTACAAGGCCATCATGGAGCAGCCGGAGCGTGTCAGGGAAATTCATGAGGCGCTGATCCGCTGGGAATCGAAGATTCTGCAGAGCTATCACATGCTGGGAGGCTGGGATCAGTGCACGATTTTCGAAGCGCCGGACAACTTCAAAGCCTACCGGGCCACGCTGGCCCAGGAATTCGGTACCACCGCGGAAACCGAAATTCTACCTACCATCGACATGGATCTGTTTGCCAGACTCATTTCTCAGGAGGCTGGCACGGTAGGACCCCATGAGTGGCAGATCAGCCTGTGGGCCAAGCTCACCCGCCTGGCCTGGCGCCACCACGCTTACGGGCAATGGGTGAAACCCTACTGCAAACCACTGACCATCACCGGACGAGAGAAATTCAGCACCATCGATGGCCCCTGCATCGTGGTCGCCAACCACACCAGCCACATGGACGCGCTGGTCCTGCATAGCGCGTTACCCGAGCGTCGTCGCTGGAATATCTACGCCGGTGCCGCCGCCGATCGCTGGTTCATCCGCGGTCGCAAGGAACTGGTGATGCAGCCCTGGTATCAATCACTGGCCATGGGCACCTTTCCAATTCAGCGGGGTGGCGGCTCAAAAGCACTCGACTATCCGAAGTGGCTGCTGGACAAAGGCTGCAACGTGATCATTTTCCCCGAAGGCACCCGCTCGACGAGTCGCAGCATGGCCAAGTTTCGCCATGGCGTATCACTCCTCGCCCTGGCAAAAAATGTGCCCGTGGTGCCAGTATTTCTCACGGGATTACGCAAGCTCCGGCCGAAAGGGTCGAAAGAGATCATTCCCGGACCGGCCGGCGCGCACATTCTCGATCCGATCTATTTCGAGGCTGGGACGGAAGTTCCCGACGCCACCCGGCAGATCTACGAAGCACTCAATACCGTCCACAAGCGTGTCAACGAATTCGGTGATGAAGCGGCTAACCCGGACTGGCAACCGCCGGCGGCAGAAGTTTCTGCCGCAGCCAGTTGATCAGGTCCTCGCACACCTCGTCTCGATTCGTTTCATTCAGCACGTCGTGGCGGCCGCCGGGGTAGAGTCGAAAGTCGACCTGCTCGAGTGAAGCGCGGTAGCGTTTGAGCAGTCGTTTCAAGCCTTTTTCATTGTTGTGAACCGGGTCTTCAGATCCCGAGAAGATGTACA
>QIDL01000500.1 GCA_003228415.1 Gammaproteobacteria bacterium
GGGGGTTTACGCGCGGGCGTTTCTGGAGGGACGTCTTTCACAGACCCAGCTGGGCAATTTCCGCCGCGAACTCGCCGACGGTGGTGGTCTACCCAGCTATCCTCACCCGCGTCGATTGCCCTGGTTCTGGCAGATGCCCACCGCCAGCATGGGGCTTTCCACACCGAGCGCCATCTACCAGGCTCGCTTTACGAAATATCTGGAAAGCCGGGGGCTGAAACCGAAAAACGGAGGCAAGATCTGGACCTTCATTGGTGATGGTGAAGCCGACGAGCCGGAAGTTCTCGGCACAATCAATATTGCCAGCCGCGAGGCCCTGGACAATCTGGTGTTGGTGATCAACTGCAACCTGCAGCGACTCGACGGCCCGGTCCGTGGTAACGGCAAGATCATCCAGGAGCTGGAGAGAGCGTTTCGCGGCGCCGACTGGCATGTGATCAAGGTGATTTGGGGTGGTGGTTGGGATCCAATTCTGGCACGGGACGAACACGGTATTCTTCAGGAGCGGATGGAGCAAGCCGTAGACGGCGACTACCAGATGTACACCGTCTCACCGGGCGATGCGGTGCGCGAGCATTGGGTGGAAACCTCTCCCGAGCTGAGCGAGTTGATGAAAACTCTCAGTGATGAAGAAATACGTTCGATTAAGCGTGGTGGTCATGACCATCAGAAGATCTATGCGGCATTCGAACAGGCAACACGAGTCACTGGGAAGCCGTGTGTCATATTGGTAAAAACGGTTAAAGGCGACGGTCTTGGCCCAGGGACGGAAGGCAGCAATACCGTACATCAAAAAAAGTACCTGACACCAGACGAACGTCGGGAACTGGCCAGAAGACTGAGTATCCCACTTACGGATGGGGAAATTCTCGAATCGAGCTTCTACAAGCCGGCGGATGATTCGGAAGAAATTGTTTACCTGAGAGGGCGTCGTGAGCGACTTGGTGGATTTCTCCCAAGCCGTGAGGTGACTTGTGAATTGTTGGCCCCTCCGGAAAATTCGCTATTTGCCGATCTGATGTCAGGGACCGAAGCTACAGGTCGTGAAATCTCAACCACGATGGTGGTGGTGCGGATGTTGGCAAAATTGTTGCGCGATAAAGAACTTGGTTCGTATATCGTTCCCATCGTGCCGGATGAGGCTCGTACTTTTGGTATGGATGGTTTGTTTCCACAGGCGGGTATCTACTCGCCGGCTGGACAGCAGTATCGACCGGTGGATGCTGGCACCATCGCTCCCTACAGAGAGGCGGAGGACGGACAAATCCTTCAGGAAGGGATATGCGAAACCGGGGCCATGGCGTCGTTTATGGCAGCCGGCACCGCGTACGCCAATCACGGCCTGCCGATGATTCCCTTCTATATCTTCTATTCAATGTTCGGTTTTCAGCGGGTCGGCGACATGATATGGGCCTGCGGCGACGTGATGTGCAAAGGCTTTCTACTCGGTGGTACCTCCGGGCGCACTACGTTGAACGGTGAGGGAGTACAGCATCAGGATGGCCACTCTCACCTGATTGCCAGCACCATTCCCAACATGAAGAGCTACGATGCGGCTTTCGCTTTCGAAATCGTGCTGATCGTGATCGACGGTATCCGCCGCATGTATGCCGAACAGGAAGATGTTTTTTACTATCTGACGGTGACCAATCAGAACTACCCGATGCCGGCGATGCCTGAGGGCGTGGAAGATGGTGTGCTGACGGGCATGTATTGCTTTGATCGAGAACAGGGAGCGACGGTCAATCTGTTTGGCAGCGGCGCGATCATGAGTGAAGTACAGGCGGCACGCGAGTTGCTGAGGGAGCAGGGTATATCGAGTAACCTCTGGAGCGTCACAAGTTACAATGAGCTGATGCGCGAGGGGTTGGCGGCCGAGCGAGAGCAATTGTTGAGCGCAGGCGGTAGCGAGCGGCGGCCGTTGGTGGAGTCGCTGTTAACCGATGAGGAAGGCGTCTTCGTGGCGGCCAGTGACTACATGAAGGCACTACCGCTGTCGATCTCACGTTGGGTGCCAGGCCCCTATTTCGTCCTCGGCACAGATGGATTCGGGCTGTCGGAAGACCGGCACGTACTCAGGGAATACTTCGAGGTGTCGGCCGAATGGGTCGCGTACGCTGCTTTGTCTGGCCTGGCACAGAGCAATATGTTGAGAACCGATGTAGCGCAGGCGTTTGCCCGGAGACACCACCTGGATCTGACCAAGACGGATCCGTTTCTGGGATGAACGAACCCTCGGAAGAGGCGGGGGCTACCAGCGAACGAGCGAGACGCGTTCACGTTGTCGGCTGCCATCGCAGCGGCACCACGTTGATGATGGAGCTACTCTGGTATGCCTACGCGTTCAGTGGGCGCTGCGAGCATGAAGCGTCGATATTTCGACCCGTTCCCGCGGGCGGCACTCTTTATTTGACAAAACAGCCAACGGATACCATACGCATCGAAGTGGCGTTCAATGCCGATGAGCTGCTTTCGCTCATCTGTATGGTCCGGGATCCTCGCGCCGTGGCTACCAGCGAGCATCCGAGCTTTCCAGGCGTCTATTTCTCCGGATTCAGGCGTTGGCTCGAATACCAGCGGGTGATCGAACGTCTGGCCAGGCATCCGCGTTGTGTGCTGGTGCGCTACGAGGACCTGCTGCTGGTTCCAGATGAGGTGCAGACTCAGTTGGAAGCACGATTTCCATTTCTGACCCGGCGGCGAGACTTCGAGCGCTATCCTGAAGGCGCGGATGTACCGGGCCGGGCCGGCATTTCGCTGAGAGGTATGCGACCTCTGGACCAGGTTCGAATTGGTGCCTGGCGGCAGCATCTACCGAGGGTAGGCGCGCAGTTGAGCCGCTATCCAGAGGTAGCCGAGCAACTGATACGGCTCGGCTATGAACCCGACGATAGTTGGACAGAGTGCCTGAGTGGTGTCGGGTCACCCGGCATTGAAGGCTATAAGGAAGACCGCCCGCATTTCTTCAAACGCCAGGAAGCCAGAGCCCGCTACTGGTTGAAAACCCGGCGTTATCTGAAAAATCTTCGATAGAAGCCATTTACCCATGGTGTTGAGAAACAGTTAACAAAACTGCGGGCTCGAAATGGCGACAATCGAAGCCTCGTCGAATTGGCTGATGTCGGATATGGATTTGCGGTTTTCCCAATTCGAGGTTCTCACCACCACAGGTGCCTTTTTTGTGTGCCTGCTGTTTGTGTGCATATTTTTGGAGGCCTCGGACATCGAACAGGAGCTGGGAGCGACAGCGGCGGAAGCTGTGAGCAAGCAGGACCTGTTCTGGGCCAGCGTGGAGCCGTCCGGTCAGGAGATCGTCCTGTCCGGTGCCGCGCCAGATTATGCTGCGAAAAAGAAAGCCGGTCAGATCGCGTCCTCCGTCTGGGGTGTGTCCAGCGTTGACAACCAGATCGCCATCATCGGTGAGGCAGGTACCTGTCAAGCCGAGATCGATGACTATCTTGCCCGGGAACGGGTCGCTTTCAAAAAGGGCAAAGCTGAAATCACAGAATCCAGCTATCCCCTGCTCGGCATACTCGCGAGTCTCGCCCGGAACTGCCAGACCCGACTGGAGATTGCCAGCCATACCGATTCCGAAGGCGATTCGACGATTAATATGAAGCTCACTCAACGCCGTGCCGATGCCGTACGCAAGTACCTGGTGCGGCGTGGCGTTGCACCGGAACAGGTCGAAGCCAAGGGGTACGGTGAGACTCAACCCATAGCCGACAACTCGACTGTCGAAGGCCGCGAAGCCAACGTCCGGGTCGAGTTTCGAGTTATTGGAGACACCGTGTGATCTACCTGATATTGAAGATGCTGGTCTATCTTCTGCTGGCGCTTGTTGCCGGAGTCGCGGCTGGTTGGTTGTTGCGTAACCTGGCGGCCATCAAACGCGAAGAAGAGATGCAGCGAACGCTGGCGGATGCCAGGGCGCGAGTCCCCCAATTCGAGTCGCTGATGCGTTCGCGAGACGAACAGAACACGCGGTTGAAAGAACAGTTCTCAGAAAAAGATGCACGAATAAACACCCTGTTAGACGAGATCCGTGAGAAGGACGGCTCGCTCCGGGACAAAGATCGGGAACTGAAACAGCTTGCCGCCCGTAGCCATGCCTTGGAACAGACGAGCGATTCCGCCGCGCTTGCAGACGCTTCGAGTGTTTCGACAATGGCGATCGACATCCTCGACCTGGGAGTTGGCGAAGCCAGTACGGAAACTGTTGTTGCTTCAGACAGCGTGGATTCCGCCGCGGCCGGACAGTTTCAGGCGGACGTTGACCGATTGGAACGGGATCTGGCATACGCACGCGCCACCACCGCTGATGCGGTTGCTGACGCGGCCGTTGCCGAGGCGGAGGTGGTCACGCTGAAAGCGGCGCTTTCTCGAGCCGGCGACACCGCCGCGGAAGGGAGCATAGTCGACACCGAGGTGGAGGAGCTGAAATCCAGGCTCAGACAGAAAGCGGAAGAATACGAGCGCTTGAGTAAGACGCTGGAAACCGAGCGACGCAAGGTAGTGGAACTGGAACGAGAAAGGGAATTGCAGAACAAATCTCTGCAGGTTCTGCACCAACAACTCGAACTCGAACGCGAACGGGGTCAACGGGCTGCTGCGGGCTGAGGTTCTTAAGGCTCTTCCAACACCCCGCCGTCCAGGTTGCGGAGGTTGCGCTGAACGACCGCGGTTATTGCGATCGCGGTGAGATAGATCAGACTACCCACCACCACCGCCAGGGATGCACTGATGGTGTCCGCTAGCGCTCCCAGAAACAATCCGCCCAATGGCATCAGGCTATAACCGATGGTGTGAATTCCCATGACCCGGCCACGGAGTGCATCGGGCACCAGCAGCTGCATCACCGTCATGGATGTGACCATGAAGACAGAGGCACAGGCGGCGGCGACAAAGACCAGTACCAGCGCGGCCGGGAAGCTGGCGATAACGGTTGCTGCTGCGAAGGCAAAAAGCGTGACCGCAGACAGTGCAGCGCCGGAGAGCATGATGACACCCAGTCGCTTCGATTCCTGAACCCCGCCCATGATCAGCGTACCAACGACCGATCCGAGTCCGCCAGCCGAAAGCAGATAGCCGTAGCCACGTTCATCGGTCCCGAGCAGATCGGCGAATATCGGCATGATCTGCACGTAGGATTGAGAGAAGAACATGCCGACAAAGGTCAGGCCCAACAGCCACCGGAATAGATCGGTGTGTACGATGAAGTGGAAACCCTCCTTGAGCTGCTCCAGTGGGGACGAGTCGACGGAGGGAGGCACTCTGACTTTCAGGCTCGCCAGCACCAGATACATCACAAAAAAGCCGACGGCCGCTGTCGCGAATACCGGCCAGGTATCTCCAGACAAGGCAATCACCACACCGCCAGCGGCAGGAATTGCCATCCGTGTGGCCTGCCAGATGAAGGCATTGAGTGCCACCCCGCTCAAATACGCGCTTCTATCCAGAAGCAATGGAAAAATGGATGCGCGGGCCGGCCAGTCGAGGCCGGTGACCAGGGAGATCAGCGAGGCGATGAGCAGGACCTGCCAGACGGTGACAG
>QIDL01000176.1 GCA_003228415.1 Gammaproteobacteria bacterium
CCTGGCGGAGCTGCAGGTGCGCCTGCCCTATCCGGAGACATCGGGTTCGCTGCTGCGACGTGGCCTCGGAGTTCGATTGACCAGTCCTGCCTATCCCGGAATGGTGGTGGAAGGTACCGTGAGCCAGGTCCGTCCGATCATTACCCCGGAGAACCGTTCGCTGGATCTGATCGTGGATCTGCTGAATCCGGGACGCTGGGAACCGGGCGCCAGCGTCATCGGCGAGGTAATCATCGAAAAACGTCCGGGCGCGCTAATGGTGCCGGACATCAGCGTCGTACGACGGCCCGAGGGAACGGTGGTGTACGTCATCGAGGAGGGGGTTGCCAGCAGCCGGATAGTGACCACCGGGCTGCGGCGTGGCAACCAGGTGGAAATTCTGGACGGCCTGACCGGCGGGGAGATGATCGCGATGGATGGAGCGGCCTTTCTCGCCGATGGGGCGCGGGTGGAGATCAAGGTCTCATGAGCCTGCCGGAGATATCCATCGACCGGCATGTGCTCGCCTGGATGTTGAGCGCCAGTCTGGTGTTGTTCGGTTTGATCAGCTATCAACGCATCGGTGTCGACCGCTATCCCCAGATCGAGTTTCCCAGAATTTCGGTCACCACCCTGATGCCGGGCGCTAACCCGGATGTGATCGATGCGAGTATTACCAACCTCATCGAAACTTCGATAAACGGCATTCCCGGTATCGAGCATCTGCAGTCCGATTCGTTTCCAGGTGCGTCCGTCACCAATGTCACCTTCGCATTTTCCCGGGACGTGGACGTGGCTTTCAACGAGGTTCAGGCCAAGGTCAACCAGGTGCTCAAGGATCTGCCGGACGATGCCGATCCGCCGGTGGTGGCGAAGATGGAGTTCGGTGCCGTACCCATCCTGTGGATCACCCTGACCGGCGAACGAACCCTGCAGCAACTCAACCAGTACGCGCGCACCGTGGTCAAGAAGCGCCTGGAAAATGTGGATGGCGTGGCCGAGATTCGCCTGGGCGGGCAGCGCGATCGGACCATCCGGGTGAATCTGGACGTGGATCGTATGAACGCCTACGGCATCACCACCCAGGATCTGGTTGTGGCGTTCCGGGTAGAGCACTTTCAGCTCCCGGGCGGGTTTCTGGTGGGGCACGCTACCGAGCAGATGATCAAGCTCGATCTCGAATTTCACGATCCTGCCAAGCTGGAAAGCATGATCGTTTCCTATCGCAGCGGCGCACCCATACGCCTGGCAGATATCGCGGAGATCGAAGACGGCATGGCCGACTACCGCCGTCTGGCCCGCTTCAACGACCTGCCGGCGGTGGGTCTCGGTATCGTCAAGATATCGGACAGCAATACGGTGGCCATCATTGATGAGGTTCGGCGCCGGTTGGCCGAGGAGATCGGTCCGTCGCTGCCACCCGGTATTTCCATCGAGATCGCCATCGACAATGCCGATCTCATACACGATCTGGTCGACGCTCTCAGGGAACATCTGCTGCTGGGTACGCTGCTCACGGCGCTGGTGGTGTGGTTGTTCCTGAAGAGCCTGAGGGCAACGGTGATCATCGCCTTCGCGATCCCGGTATCTCTGTTCGGCGCCGTTGCGGTGATGTATTTTTCCGGCTTCACCTTCAACACCCTGACCCTGCTGGCCCTGCTGCTGCTGATCGGCGTGGTGGTGGACGATGCCATCGTCGTTCTGGAAAACGTCTACCGGCACCGCCAGCACCTGGATCCGGATGCCAGGAGTTCGGCCATTGCGGGCGCCGACCAGGTGGTGTTCGCGGTGCTTGCCTCGACTCTGACTCTGGTATCCATCTTCACCCCGGTGGTATTCATGGGTGGGGTCATCGGCCAGATGTTCAAACCGTTCGCGGTGGTGGTGGTCACCGGCGTGATGGTGTCCTGGTTCGTCTCGATGACGCTTACTCCCATGCTCTGCGCCCGCTATCTGGTCGTGAGTGATCATCCACGCGGCCTCTACCGATGGCTGGAAAATAGCTTCCTGTTGCTGGATAGCGGTTATCGCTGGATGTTGCGCTATGCGCTGCGCGCTCGCTGGATCATCGTGGCGTTGACCCTGGCGGTCGTTGTGGCCAGTGGTTACTTCTTCGGCCAGCTCGGCAGCGCCTTTCTGCCCCAGGAGGATGAAGGCAACTTCATCGTCAGTATCCGCACCCCGCTGGGTTCGAGCCTGGCGTATACCGGCGAACGACTGTCGAAAGTCGAAGAACGTCTCAGGGCGCATCCCGATGTGGCCAGCTATTTCTCCACCATCGGCACGGGCGATACCGGCCAGACGCACAAGGGGTCGATCTTCGTTCGCCTGAATCCGCGCGCTGAGCGGCGTACTCATATGTACCAGGTGATCGATGAGCTGCGCGATGCGCTGGCCCAGGTACCCGGAGTGAAGGCGTTTCCCGCGCCACCGTCGCCCATTGGCGGGCAGCGTGGCGAGCCCCTGCAATTCGTCGTGCTGGGCCCGGAGCTCACAGAGGTCGCCCGGCTGAGCCAGCAGTTGCGGCAGAAGCTGGAAACCCTTCCCGAACTCGGGCCGTTGGATCTCGACCTGCAACTCGACCTGCCGCAGCTGGTCCTGGACATCGATCGGACCCGGGCCGCCGAGCTCGGTCTGTCCAGCCGGGACATCGCCCAGGCGGTCAACATTCTGGCTGGGGGTCTGGACGTGGCCAAGTTCAACGACGACCCGGGCGACGGCGAACGCTACGATGTGCGCCTGAAGAGCAGCACGGGCAGCTTCCGGGCCCCGGAAGATCTGCACAACATCTATCTCAGGGGCCGCAGCGGTGATCTGATCAGGTTGGATACCGTGGTCACGGTAAAGGAAGTGCTGGGTCCTGCCGTGGTGTCCCGCTACGACCTGAGATATTCGGGCCTCTTCTACGCCACGCCCATCGTGTCCCTGGGAGAGGCGGTGCAGCTGGTGGAGGCAGCCGCCGGGGAGATGTTGCCGCGCGGCTTTAACGTGGAGATGGTCGGCAGAGCGGAGGAATTCGCCAAAACCCAGACCAATATGATCTCCATGTTCGTGATCTCGATCATCCTGGTGTACATGGTGCTTGCCAGCCAGTTCAATTCGTTTCTACAGCCGTTGATCGTCATGGTGGCACAGCCTCTGGCCATCGTCGGTGGAGGGGCGGCCTTGTGGGTGACCGACATGACCCTCAACATGTTTTCCATGATCGGGCTGGTGCTGCTGATGGGTCTGGTAGCCAAGAACTCGATTCTGCTGATCGACTTCACCAATCAGCTCCGGGCGGAGGGCAGGGGCGTGCGTGAGGCTCTGCTGGAAGCCTGCCCGCTGCGTATGCGGCCGGTGCTGATGACGTCGCTCACCATCATTTTCACCATGTTGCCGGTGGCCCTGGGCCTGGGGGCTGGAGCCGATACCAGTGGACCGCTGGCCGTTGCGGTGGTGGGTGGTATGGTGAGTTCCACGCTGCTGACCCTGGTGGTGGTGCCTGCCGTGTATGCGCTGGTCGAAGAGCCGTTGGCCAGACGCCGAAAAAGCCACGCGGATGGGCTGAACCAACTACCGGCAGGTTGACTCGGCGCGCTGCGCACAGAGCCACTCAGGGTGCCCGGGCCATTCCAGCAGCCATCGGCTTGAATTAAGCTTGCCTCTCACAGCAGATCTACTGGAACGCGCATGTCCTTACAAATTGAGGTGCTCCAGAGCATCGAGAAAGATGTCGATATTCTGGCCACGGAGATTCTCCGACCGGTCGACGACGACTCAAACTGGCAGCCAACCGATCTTGTGCCCGATCCGGCTACCGATGAGGGGTGTGCCGAAATCCAGACGCTCAAATCACAGGCAGCGGAACTATCCGATCGCCTGGTGCTCGTCACCGTGGGAAACCTGATCACCGAAGAGGCGCTGCCTTCCTACCAGACCGCCTTCAACAGACACGTCGGCGTCAATGACCTGACGGGTGTTGACGATACGCCCTGGGCCAGGTGGTCACGTGCGTGGACCGCAGAAGAGAAACGCCACGGTGTCGCAATGAGCCTGTGGGCGCGTTTCAGTGGTCGCATCAACATGCGGGCAGTAGAAGCGACCACCCAGCACCTGATCGGAAATGGATTCGATGTCAGAACCGGCAGTGATCCGTACGAACTGCTGGTGTTCACGAGCTTTCAGGAAAACGCGACGCTGGTATCGCACAAAAATGTGGCGCAGCAGGCGGGCCATGCCGGCGATCGTCATCTGCAGAAAATCTGCAGCCTGGTGGGAACGGACGAAGCCCGCCACGCCAGGTTCTATAAAGCAGCGGCCAGACTCGTTTTCAATGCAGACCCCGATGGAGCGCTGGTTGCGTTTGCCAGCATGATGAAGAAACAAGTCGGCATGCCGGCAGAACGGATGTATGACGGGTCGAATGCCAATCTATTCGCGGATTTTTCCGAGATTGCGCAGCAGATTGGCGTATACACGTCCGAGAAATATATCGAGATCATGGAGCTCTGCAATCAGTACTGGAACGTAGAGAAGCTTGTCCCGCAAAGCGATGACGCCAGAAAGGCGCAGGATTTCCTTGCATCCCTTCCAGGCAGGTATCGAAAACTCACCGAACGCAGGAGATCCAGAGAGGTCCCCGTGTCGAGCTTTACCTGGCTGATGGGTACCCGGGGCACATAGCTGAGCAGGGTCGCCGCCTCCAACGAGAGCATCCCTGTCTTCCAAGACAATGTGCCCCACGGGGATTTCGTTCAACAGCCCGATTCTCGACAGAGCGTGACGGGTGTCACAAACCGGGACTTTCTTCCCGGTGTACCCTGGAGCCCCACCGACAAAGTGGTCCGCCGATGAACAAACGACAATCTGATCAGGCAGAGGTCGAATGTCGCCGAACGGAAAGCAGGACGTTCGAGCGAGACAGCAGATGGTACTTTTCGTCCAGGGAAGGTGAAGTCGGCCCTTTTGATTCCGAAGCCGAGGCCATCGAAGACCTGGAGGGCTACCTCATGCTGATCGATCTTCGGCCTGAGAATGAAGGTCCTGTCAGGCCCGACTAGACGCTTCAATTCGATCGCTGAGCTGCTCCTTTGGGCGTATGGTGTTGTCACATGAAGCGATCTGCCTGAGCGAGTTCTCTCGATGACCGATACCTGGTTACGCGTATCTTGTGCGCTTGCGTTCAGCGCCTCGCAAAGCACCCCGATGGTGTTCATGTTGCGAGTTCGCAGCTGGCCGGGTCAGTGGGTGGCCGCTGAGGAATATCGCCTTTCACCGTCCGTTCCCATAGTTGAATTCACAGACGGGTTCGGAAATCTCTGTCAGCGCATGGTTGCACCTGTTGGAGAGTTTGCAATCCACACGTCAGCGGATGTGCTTCTGGCGAGTCTGCCGTCGGCCGCGGCCGACGCCTCGTTTGTGGAGGTGCCTGGTCTACCGGACCAGGCGCTGGGATATCTGCTCCCCAGTCGCTACTGTGAGTCCGATCGGTTTGGTCAGATGGCCACCGAGATCGTAGCGGGCCGCCAGCCTGGATACGAGCAGGTGGTGGCTATCACCGACTGGGTGCGTGAAACGATACGTTCCGTTCCGT
>QIDL01000273.1 GCA_003228415.1 Gammaproteobacteria bacterium
CCCCTTGAGAAGCCACCAGCAGCACGCTATCACCATCCGGCACATACATGAGCGGAATGATTCGCCGCCGACCGCTTTTTGCTCCGGTCATGGCTACCAGACAGATCGGATCTCCGGCCAGCTTGTCCATCAGTCGCCCGCCGCTCAAGCGATAGACCCAGACATTGACCCGCGTGAAGGCTTTCAACACCCATTTCGGTGGCGGTTGGCCGCTGTCTTTGTTCCCCGCCGATTGCTCGTCTGTCATTTTTGTGCTCCCTGTCAGCCACTCGCCCATGCCACATGGTTTCACCTGCGAGGCGCTCATGATGTAATGGCTCCATGTTAGCCCACCGGGAGAGAGGTGATGAACGACAGAACTCGCGGTGGCATCACAACTACCCTGCTTACCCTGCTTACCCTGCTGCTCGTCGCGGGCTTCATTGGCGTTGTGGCCTGGTTTTTCAATTGCCCGTGTGAACGTACTCCCGGAGGCTATCTGCTCGGAGATGAAATCGAAACTCCGGTGAGCGACTGGACATTCGCCAACGATGTTCCCTTGTGCCAGATCCAGGTGCGCGCAGGCTTCCTGCCCCACTCGATCAACTTGAATTGTATGGCCTCCAGCGGCGAGTTGTTTCTCAGTTGTTCAGGGTGCGATGGCAAGTACTGGTCCACGGCCGTACTGAGCAATCCCGCCGCACGGCTGCGGCTTGGGGATGAGGTTTATCCGGTGATGGTCACTCGCGTGCAGGACCCGGCGACGCTCGATCGGGCCTGGATTGCCCGGGCGGCAAAGCTCGACCGCCCGGCCGACACGCCGCGCCGGAAAGGCTGGTGGTCATTCCGGGTGGTATCCCGCTAACCGTGCGACCCATCACCGTTCGCCCGACCACCCGATGATAGGCTGAAGCACGCGTCGGACGAGGACCGTCGTCATGCCCGCCCCTCACTCACTCAATCGCTACCTTCCTATCGCCGTGATCATCGTGATCGCGTTGGTGGCGTTTGTGACCGAATACCGTGAAGTCTGGTTTCAATTGCTGGATCCAGCAGGGGCGATCGAACAGCGCCAGCAACAGGCGCTATTCGCTGTCGGCTCGTCGGATTCCGCACTGACAAACACAGAAGCCCGCGATCTTTTCGATCGATTCAGCGCCGGAGAATCCGCCGCCGGTACCGCGCTGGTGCATCAGGATGAAAAGCACGGACTTCCGGAACAATTTGTCCGCTATCTCGAAGGCCTCCTGATCGTCGACGGCAACCAGAACCTCAAAGCAGCGTACCTGATCGGGCGACTGGCTCTGAACCGTCCATTCGACGAGCAGGTGGAAGCTGCCCTGGCCGGGATGGTTCGGACTTCGAGCGCCAGCATCAACGCTCAACCCATCGTCGCACTCGGCAATATCGGCGTTCATCGGGCGCTCACCGACTCGACACTGACAATACTGCTGGACGTTGCACTGACACGATCTTCCACCGAGCAGACCGCCCTGGCCGCCATCGAAAAGACCGCCGAGCCGTTCGGATTGCCAGATTGGGTGCTGGATCGTCTGGAAGAAATCGCCGCTAAAAGACCCGGACAAATTCGCAATGGTGCAATCCGAGTGATTGCGGCGGCTGGCGCTGAAGAGCGTTCAATCGCGATGGTGAAACAGCCGGGCAATGCCCCGGTGGACCCTGGCACCATCGCGAAAGCCCTGTCGGGGGACGATCTGGCAGAACTACGGGCGACGCTGGAGGACGACACCCGAATCATCGAGCTTCGAGCCGGAGCATTGAATAAGATTTTGAAACGCAGGGATCAGTCCGAGCGGGTAGGCCAGGCTCTCAGTTACGCTTTCACCAGCGACGAATCCGCGCTGCGTTTAATCGCCTTCGGCACGTACCCCGAATGGGGCCGTCATCACGCAAAATATATCGACGTCTCCTGGCGCGACGTCTGCGCCCGGGCATTCGCCGATGAGAATCAGGCTATTCGAAATGGCTCCGCCAGCGCATTTCGATTCATTGGATTCGAGAATAACCGGGAGCGAGATCGGTTTCTTCTGGACATGCTCCTGCTGCGAAATGGAGGGACTGATGTACAACAGCTCTCGGCTTTACACGCTACTTCCACGCTCTCGTCGATATCAGATCCGGTCAAGCAGGCGGTCATCGATCTGGTCGGATCAAGCAACGCCGACATAGCCTACGCAGCAGGCATGCTCGCAGAACGATATCGACCCAAGGGCCTCTTCGAAGGGCTGGGATCCTGGCTGGCCGGCGCCCTGTTGTGGACTTTGCTCCTGACTCCTGCGGTCATCGCGGCGGGATTCGAGACCTACTTCATCGCCCGCCTGCTCCAGAGTATCGCTGATGGCGCGAGCCGCCTGGTGCCGGTATTGGTTAGCGTGGTCTGGTTTTTCTCGAGCATTGCGCTTGGACTGACGCTTTTCGCAGGTGTGCTGGGATACGGCCATGGGGGTGCGTCGGGCGTTGAGATCTACGCGACCCTCGCGGTGATCGACGTGGTGTTCTTCGGTGTTGGCTGGCTGCTGAGCCTGGCAGTACGGCAGCGTCACCCTGCCCATTAACCAGCCCGCAGGCCGGGTAATGTGTGGGGATTGTGGTTGGAGTCAGTGAATCTGATGCTGCTCGAACCACTCCACCAGGGCGACCTGCTCCGGAGATAGTTGTTTGGTAGGTACGTGTCGGTGCATCCACTGCACAAAGGTCACCGAGGCGGCACCTACCAGTCTGTTTTTTCGCCGTACCAGCACGGCCTCTCTGCCCGATTTTTTCGGTACTTCTACTACTTCGAACATGAGTTCTCTCTTACTACGACCCAGGCACTATTTGATCCATTTCTCAGGTCCAGCGATGTGATCCAGCACTTGATTTCCAGATTGAATCCGCTATTTAGGCAAATAGCCGGGCTGAAGCGAGCTAATTGACCAATCTTGCCTTTACCCGGGGCACCACTTCTTTGAACAGGCGTTCCAGACTCGAACCCATTTGGGAGGCACGTAATCCCGGGGGAACAGCCATCGAGACAATGTCGGTAATGCCAAAGGCCCGGACAAAGGCTTCGATCTCTTCAATACAGTGCTCTACACCACCAACGATCCAGGTCTGTGGAACGGGATCACCCGGCTCACCAATCCCCTCTCCGCTTTCTTTGAAAAATTTCTCGTACAACGCCATGCGATAACGTTCCGCCGCGCGGATCACCGGCCAGTCGGTATCACGATCATCGGTCACCAGAATGCTGCGAATGATGCCCACCCGATAGTCACTCGGGTCGCGGCCACTCTCGGTAAGCGCCTTAACCCAGGGATCAAACGAACGCCTGCGCAGCCCCTGGGGCAGGAAGTTGGTGTTGTAGTGTGCAGCGCGCTCGGCTCCAGCCTCTGACATCGCCGCTACCCACAGGGGGGGTCCGCCTTCCTGTACGTATCCGGGCGTGATGACCACATCCTCGAATTGATAACGGCTTCCGGAGTAGTTGAAACGCTCACCGGAGAAACATCGCTGCAGCACTTCGATCCCTTCGTTCATCAATGACAGCCGACGGCTGACCGGGAATCCAAACCCTTTGAACTCATGGGGCGCATAACCCATGCCAAGGCCCAGTTCCACCCGACCTCCAGAGAGGTTGTCCAGCACCGCGAGATCCTCGGCCAGTCGAATCGGATGGTTGAAAGGCATCAGACAGATGTCGGTACCAAAGCGAACATGCTCTGTGACCGCCGCCATGGCACCAGCCACGGGTACCCAACTCGGCAGATAGCCATCGTCAACGAAGTGATGCTCGGTGAACCAGACCAGGTCGGCGCCGATCTGGTCCAGCCACTGCACCTGCTCCAGAATCTCGCCATATAGAATTCGGTCGCTCACACCGGAATCTGGTGGGTTGCGAAAATCGTAACAAACTCCAACACGCAGGTCCGGCATGTTCACTATCTCCAGGTCAGGATTCATTCAACCATCAACACCGGTAATCGCCCGGACAGGAGGAATTACTTCAAATACACGCTATTGCCGCGTGCGATGGTTTCCAGTACTTCAATATCGATAATCTCCTCGGCTGCGACCTCTGTGGGATCGCTTGAAAGTATCACCAGATCGGCCTGTTTACCCGGTGTCAGGGTACCCTTGTCGTCTTCTTCAAAATACTGATAGGCGGCGTCACTGGTGGTGGCCCGTATGGCGTCCAAGGCCGATATGCGCTGTGCCTCACCGAGCACCTGAGCACTTCGGGTGAGGCGATTCACCGTGGCCCAGATCAATCGGATCATGTTCGGGGGCACGATGGGCGTGTCGTTGTGGATGGTGAAAGGCATGCCGCGCTCGAGGGTGGAGCGGGTCGGGCTGATTCTGGATGCTCTGGCTTCACCGAGCACCGAATCGCGATGCCAGTCACCCCAGAAGTAGGAGTGAGCTGAGAAGTATGACGGGATCAGGGCCAGTTCGGCCATCACATCGAGCTGATCTTCGCGCACGGTTTGCGCATGAATCATCACTGTGCGGTGATCACCCAGCGGCTTTCCCTTCGCGGCTTCCCTGATTGCATCCAGTAACATGTCGGCAGCGGCATCACCGTTGGCATGAGCCAGAATCTGCACACCCTGGTCCAGGTACTCCGCCACCAGAACGTTCACCGTCTCCTGCTCCATGGTCGGATAGCCGCGATAGTCGGATGTCTTTCCCTCGGGGGGTATCAGATAAGGCCGGGACAGATAGGCGGTCTTACCCTGTGGAGAGCCATCCAGTGACAGCTTGATGCCGCCCAGTTTAAGTCCGTTGACATAGGCTCGGGTGTCCACGTTCTGAGGGAAGACGAATGTATCCTCCTGGGCCATTGGATAGATCACCACATCCAGATCGAAAGGACGCTCACTGGCCAGCTTTTTGAGCATCTGATAGATCGGCAATGAGCTGGCGCCATCCTGTACGGTGGTAATACCAAATGAAGCATAGGTCGCCAGGGCCCTGGCAACATCGGTAGTCGGGTTTTTGCTGGGTGCAAACACGTAACGCTGGACCGGACGGGCTGCTGTTTCTTCCAGCACCCCGTTGGGTTCGCTGCTACCGGTGCGTCTTCGAATCAGACCACCCGCCGGGTCCGGGGTGCCTGCATCGAGCGCCATAATTTCCAGAGCCCGGGAATTAACGGCAGCCAGATGTCCGGAAACGTGGATCAGGGCCAGGGGATGCTCTTTGGTGACCGCGTCAAGATCGTCTCTGTCGGGGTGACGCTGCTCTTCGAGCAGGGAATCGTCGTAACCCATTCCGATGATCCATTCATCGGCCTGAAATCCTCCTTCTTTCAGGTAATCACGCAGCACTTTCTGCAGTGCAGTTATGCTGCCAACCGGCCCCACCGGAGGTGAGGCGACATTGGCAAAGTTTATGGTCTGAGCCATGAAGGAAAGATGACCATGAGCATCGACGAAGCCAGGCAGCAAAGCACGCTCGCCCAGGTCGGTAACGATCGTGTCGTCGCCTTGCCATCGGTCCGCTTCGGCCCGACTGCCCACCCAGAGAATCTTACCCTCGCCAATGGCTACCGCGCTGGCTTGG
>QIDL01000624.1 GCA_003228415.1 Gammaproteobacteria bacterium
ACTTCCAGTACCCTGGCTGACGTTGAGCCGAACTCATAACTGTCACCGTCGCTGACACGAACGTCTATTCCCGGGATTCGCTCGGCGTCGTTGGCGGCACCAACTACCGTGCAGCCCCACTGCTTCTTCAGCGCTTCATTGCCCCCCGCGTGATCGAAATGATGATGGGTGTTGAGAATGTGAGTAAGCCGCCAGCCCTTCTCTTCGAGGGCCTTATTGATGGCAGCAGCCTCCGGAGTATCCACCACCGCAGTGACATCCGCCGCTTCATCGTGCAGCAGGAAACAATAGTTGTCGCCGAGACAGGGAAACTGATGAACTTGCAGACTCATGAGATCATTCCTCTTTCGGGGTTTCAGGTTCACTAAGCGGTATGAAAAGGCAGGTTCGAGGTTCACCATCAACCGCTCGACTGATGTGACCCTGACCGGAGGTGTCTTCAGCAAGCAGAATGCCACCGGGACCAACGCGACGAACGCTGCCATCACCTATTTCTATATCCACCGAACCAGACAGGTTGATGACAAACTGGCGCCGAGGCGCAGTATGAAAATCCAGTGCGTAGTCGCCGCCTACTTCTCTGAAAATGACGCCCTTGCCATGCCAGAGATCGGATATGCGGCCTACCGGGCCCTGATCGTTCAGCGGGATATCCAGATCCTCAAAGTGCGAGGCACCGTCATCTCCGGTATAAACACGTAATATTTTCATCCGCTCAAAGTACTACAGCCTAATCGCAGTCTCCACATATGAATCCAGTCTTGAAGAAAATCGTTGATATCCTCAATGTCGAGGAGCTCGAGTTGAACCTTTACCGGGGCCAGAACCACGAAACGGAACACGTGTTCGGCGGCCAGGTGCTGGCTCAAGCCATTGCCGCCGCGTATCGAACCGTGGAAGCGCCTCACCAGTTGCATTCCGTGCATGCCTATTTTCTCCGGGCCGGAGACTGGAACATCCCCATTCTCTACGAGGTGGATCGGATCCGCGACGGACGCAGCTTCACCACCCGTCGTGTCGTCGCCATCCAGCATGGCAGGGCGATATTCGACATGGCTCTATCCTGGCAGAAATCGGAACCTGGCCTTTCGCATGCGCTGCCGATGCCGGACGTGCCGACTCCGGAAGCTCTCAGAGGTGACCGTGAGGTCTACCTGGAGTACGCCAGAGAGCGGCCCGAAATCAAACGCTTTGCCTTTCGCTTCGAGGCCATCGACTCACGTCAGGTCGAGCGGATCGCGATGAACGACAACCTCCCTCACCCGCCGACGAAGCACAGCTGGTTAAAGGCGCGAGACAGGCTGCCGGATAATCCCGAGGTACACCTGGCGATGCTGGCCTACATGTCCGATCTGGATTTCATGGGCACCGCCATGCTTCCCCATGCCGACAAAGGAGGCGAAAAAGGTTTGCGTGGCAACGTGCAGGGAGCAAGCATCGACCACACGCTCTGGTTCCATCGACCGTTTCGAGCCGACGAATGGCTGTTGTTCGCCAAGGAGTCACCGAATGCAGGAGGCGCACGAGGATTCATACGAGGTCAGTTTTTCAACCGTGGCGGCGAACTCATCGCCACCGCGGCACAGGAGTGTCTGATCAGACCGATCAAAGCACCTCGAGAATAGCCTCGGCCTTGCTGACTTCGAGCTGACCCGGATCCTCCACGGACAAGGTGCTGACCACCCCGTCATCGACGATCATTGCGTAACGCTGAGATCGAGTGCCGAGGCCGAATCCACTACCATCCATCTCGAGGCCGATGGCCGAGGTGAACTGGCCATTGCCGTCGCCAACCATCATGATCTCATTGGCATTCTTATCCGTTCCCCAACTTTCCATCACAAACGCGTCATTAACAGAAATGCAGACGATGCTGTCGACGCCTTTGGCCTTGATCGCATCTGCATTCACAACATATCCCGGCAGGTGGGCTTGAGAGCAGGTAGGGGTATAGGCGCCAGGTACCGCAAAAACGACGACTTTCTTACCACCAAAGAGGTCCTGAGTGGTCTTCGGAGTCGGCTTGCCTTCCTCCATTATAAAGAGGGTTGCGTCGGGCAGCTTATCGCCTTCTTTGATCGACATAGTCCTTCCTATTTACAGGTCCGAGTTTCCAGGTCCGAGTTTCCAGGTCCGTTTGAATCGCAGCTCGATGAGCCAGCGACGAGTGTGTAGTTTCCCGCTCACCGGGTCAACATCCACTCCGGCGATCGGCCGATATCGAGTTCAGTCACCCCTGAGAGCGCGAGTGATCGGGAGCCGAGCCGCTCGAATCGCGGGTAGCAGACCACCCACCAATCCCAGCCCCAACGCCCATGCAAGACCAATGGCCGCCAGCTCCGGCGTGACCTTGAAAGCGAACGCCACCTGAGAAGCCGAAGCGTTGTTGAAGGTAGTGGTGGCGTAGCCATCGAGCGCAAAGTAAACGAGCAAAGCACCTGCCACGCCGCCGAGTATTGCGAGCAACATCGCTTCGAAGATCACGGAGACCACCACGCTGGCAGCACCGAAACCGACGGCTCGCAGCGTGGCAATCTCCACGGTTCGTCGGCTCACGGCAATATACATGGTGTTGAGAGCGGCCAACACCGAGCCAATGCCCATAATACCGGCAATGAAGTAGGCAAATGTATTGATCAGCGCCGTCCGATCGGCGGACTGTTCGGCAAAGAACTCGATCTCGGTGACCAGCGCAAGCTGCAGACGTGGATCTTCGGCAATACGCCTGGCAAGTTGTTCCGGATCGGCCCCCCTGGTGAGCCTGGCCCTGACCAGACCCACGCCACCGGCGCGCCGATAGACATCCTGCACAACGGTTCTATCGATCCAGATCTCAGATTCCACCGCGCTACCCGCGGCTGCAAAGTGACCCACTACCGTGAGCAGAGCTCTACGAACCTCCACCGGATCACCGATTCTCAGACCCTCATAACGGGAAGCTGCCTGGACACCGACAATGATCTCGCTGGTGCCCGGCTCAAAGGCGCGACCACTGACGATTGTCAATTCATCTCGCAGGCCGAATGCATCCTGAGATACGCCGCGCACGACGACATCCACCGCGACGTCTGTACCTCGCTCTTTCCTGCCGATGGTGACATACAGTTCACCACTCGCCAGGTCCACACCCTGGTATGATTCGAGAACCGCCAACTGCTCGTTCGTTACAAAACCGTTCATTTCACTGTTACTGCCGCTCCTCATGATCAACACACGATCCGGCCGAGCGGTCTCTACCAGCGTTGCCTGAAACCCAGAGGACATGGCGAGCAGGCCCAGCAATACGGCCACCACCCCGGCAACGCCCACGACGATGATGACACTGACCCCAAGCCGGGAACGCAGACTCGACAGGTTCAGCAACGTGATTGCACTGATCTGGCGAAACACCTCAGTGCGCCTCTCGCAAGGCGGCAATGATGGACAGTTTCCTGGCAGCCCGAGCCGAGGGAACGCCGATCACGACACCCATGGCCACGCCGATGGCGAGTCCGGTCAGTGCATCCGACCAGCGCATATGAAACGACCCGAGTACCTCGCCCAGTTGAGCGTTCAATGCGGGTTCGATCGCGAAGCCCAGTGCAATACCACCCAATGCTCCCAGTCCACACAGGGCGATGGCTTCCGCAAGCACCAGCCGCGATACATAGCGATCCTCGAAACCCAGGGTTTTCAGCACCGCAAGCTCGGGCACACGCTCACGAAATGACAGCGAGGTCACATTGGCCGTCAACAACAATATGGTGAAAAACACCGCAACCAGAATCAGTGTGGTGATCGCGCCCATGTCACCGAGCTGGTTGGCAAATTGCCTGCGATAATCGTCCTCGGACACCGACTTGGTAGGATCGGGCGAATTCTCGAACAGTTGGTCGATTCCATCGATGACGGCCTTCGGTGCCACGCCGTCATCCAGGCGCACAACGGCCCAGGTGAACTGATTCGCCGCCCAGGAGATCGCCGATTCGCTGAAGTACTCATGCTGTATCAACATCGCCGGTTGGATGCTGGACCCGGTCTGCGCGGTATAACTGCCTGCATACAGGAATCCCCAGCCCCAGGCGCCATCCGACTTGGGCCAGATCTCTCCGCGGATCGGGATCGCATCGCCGATCCGCCAGCCATACTTCCGAGCCAGCACGTCTGCAACGATTACCGATTGCCTCGATTGCCGAAAGCGCTTCAGAACGGCGTCACTCACCTGCACTTCCGGCATCGCCTCGAAGTAGTCATTCGGATCGATCACCAGCTTGGCAAAGCTGTTCCTGGGATCCTGGTAGTATCCGCCGAACCAGACGACCGTGGAGGCTGCAGCCACTCCGGGCTGCTCACGGATAGCACGAATATGCGCAAACGGCAGGCTGTCGGTCATGGAGTACTTGGCACCGACATGAAGCCGCTGCACGCCTTCGATCGTGATACCGCCCGCAAACGCTTCCGCTACAGCCCTCAAAAGCATGAACAGTAAAAAGGCGACAACCAGCGTCAGAAACGTCAGGACCGTTCGCGTCGGTTTGCGCATCAGGTTGGCGAGTATCAGCGTCAAGTGGTTCATCGGTTCTCTTGACTGACTCAGCGCCAGGCAAATTCCGGCTGCTCATAGTGAGCCACTCGCGTCTCTTTGCCCAGCAGACAAACCTCCCGGAACTGATAAATCAATGCCGCCGTGGGCGCCGCAATGTGATCACTTCCTACCGGCATGCGCAGCACCGGATGCTCGCTGGTGGGCTGGTGGCTCAATATCGGCGCATCTTCCCTCAGAAATTCGGTCAGCGGGATCCGGTGTATTGAAGCCACCTCATCCGGATTAGGCGTGGCAATGAGCCGCTCACCTCCCCAGACGACGATGGGTGTCATGACAAATCCGGAACGGGTCACGAAATCATCGAGGCGACCCAGGACTTCGCCAACACCGATATCTACATCTACTTCTTCGCGCATCTCCCGGAGCGCGGTCTCGACGACCGTCTCACCGGGATCCAACCGGCCACCGGGGAACGCCCACTGACCGGCATGCTTACGCAACCTGGCCGAGCGCCGGGTCAACAACAGAGCCGCTGCCGGTTGCCAGGCAGCATGAACAGGCAGGCCAGGCAGATCGGCACCAAAACCAGTATCCGTCACCGTGATGGCGACGGCGGCACGATGGGCATCATCTACACCGGCTTCTCGGTGTGAAAACTCGGCCAACCGTCGGCGGATGGTCGATTTCAGTTCCTCGGAGAGTCGGCTTACCAGTTCCATGTTCTAAGACTGCCAAATCCGCTACGGTGCCTCAATGCATAATGAACGCAACGCGCTGATCATGGGCATGGGCGCGGTGATCATGTGGTCCACGGTGGCCACCGGTTTCAAACTCGGTCTCGAAGTCATGGAACCCGTGCAGCTGCTGTTCATGGGCACTGTGTTGTCCTCGGCCGTATTCGCCATCGTCGCCAGCAGACAGGGTTGGCCCCGAAAACACTTTCGGCTGCGGGAAGGCATGCGCTTCGCGCTGATCAACCCCATTCTCTACTATCTTGTGCTGCTCGAAGCCTAC
>QIDL01000626.1 GCA_003228415.1 Gammaproteobacteria bacterium
CCCATGGATCGAATTTCTGGAATGGACCGATCAATAGAGGAGCAATAGAGGAGCAATAGAGGAGCAATGAAGATGCTGAAAGCACGGAGGGTCGTGGTCCTGGCTGCTGCTGCTGCTGCGGCAGGTAGCGCTGGGTGTGGCCAGGAATCGGCAGCACCGGGAGCATCGGCGACCCCGGATACCGAAGTCGGCGTGGGACGGCAGCCTGATGAGACGGCGGGGAGGCTGTCCAACGAGACGATCGAGGCGGCAAAGGCCGCCGCGCTGGCTGCCGAGCGCGCCGCTGAAGAGGTGGCCGACGCAGTGGAGAAGGCAAAAAGGGAAGCCGAGGGAAACTGAGCCGATCCGGCAGGAACTCTACATATTCGACCCCGCCAGGGAGCGCTGGCGTTTTGCCTATGGGCAGGCCAGAGGTTAGTATTCACGGTTTGACACTTCGATCATTCGGTTGGTGAGTCGGACGCCGCTCAAAGCCTGCACACTGAAAGCAGGCAAACAGGGTCGTACTCTCGTCTTCCAGTATATTTCTCAATCAGGGGTAACTCATGAAAGACGTAGTAATCGTCGACAGCGTCCGTACCGGACTCGCCAAGTCGTTCCGCGGCAGCTTCAATCAGACCCGCTCCGACGACATGCTCGCGCATTGCATCGATTCACTGCTGGAACGCAACGCCAGCGTCGCTGCTGACGAAGTCGAAGATGTGGTTGTTGGTTGTGCCAGTCACTCCGGTGAGCAGGATGGCAACCTGGCCCGGCTGTCCGTCGTCCTCTCTAAACTGCCGATCACGACCGCTGGTTTGACCATCAATCGCTTCTGCTCCTCCGGCCTGCAGTCCATCGCCATCGCTGCCAATCAGATTGCCTCCGGTCAAACGGAGGTGGCGATTGCCGGCGGCGCGGATTCTATTTCCATGCGTACTCGCCAGGAGCCCGGTAAAGCTGAATTGAACAAGCGTCTGCTGGAAGAGAAACCGGATATTTTCATGGCCATGGGCAATACCGCTGAGGTCGTTGCACGCCGTTATCAGGTGACCCGCGAGGCGCAGGACGAATACGCGCTGCAGAGCCAGCAACGGTACGCGGCGGCGGTAGAAGCCGGCAAGATTGCGGAAGAAATTGTCCCCATGAAGGCAAACATGCTGAAAGTAGACAAGGAAACCGGCGACGAGAGCCGGGTGGATGTGGTGGTGGACAAAGACGAGTGCAACCGCCCGAATACCACCCTGGAAGCGCTGGCGGGTCTCGCCCCGGCCTTCGAAGAGGACGGCACCGTCACTGCGGGAAATGCTTCGCAACTTTCGGACGGCGCTTCCATGACCCTGTTGATGAGCGCCGATCGCGCCGCTCAACTCGGCATAGAGCCGATTGGCATCTATCGTGGCTTTACCGTGGCCGGCTGCGAGCCGGACGAGATGGGTATCGGCCCGGTATTTGCCATCCCGCGCCTGCTGAAGAATGCCGGCCTGGAACTCGACGATATCGACCTCTGGGAACTCAATGAAGCCTTTGCATCGCAGTGCCTGTATTGCCGGGATAAGCTGGGCATCGATCCAGAACGCTACAACGTGCTCGGCGGCAGCATCAGTATCGGCCATCCTTTCGGTATGACCGGTTCCCGCCAGACCGGACTGGTACTGCGGGAGCTCAACCGCCGTGGCAAAAAGTACGGTGTCGTCACGATGTGCATTGGCGGTGGTCAAGGTGCGGCGGGTCTCTTCGAGGCGGCTTGAACCGGCAGCATCGGGCCACCGATCGAGTCATTTCATTCAGATTCGTTACAATTTGAAACTGACGCGAAATGGCCTTGAAACAGCCGCCGGTCAGAATATCGGCGGCTGATCGCCCCACCAGGCGTAGCCGGGAAACTATGTATTGTATCGGACCGTCACGTCAGGCAAGAACTCCACCCAGGCAGCGCATTCTGGAGCAGCTGGCTGTCGTTCTTTTATCCGTGGTCGCCATGCTGTCCGCCGCCGCCTCGTCCTTCGCGGATGCAGGGGCAAAAACAGCGGCTGCCGCTGCAACAGATCCTGCGACTGGCCCGGAACGAAACGGCGGTGCCACATCGGCGAGGCTGGTGAACTCACCTCTGCTGCGGCTGCCGAACTACTCCCAGAAAAGCGATCGTCAACTGACCGAGCTCGGTGTCCGTTGGGACGAACTGGGCTCGCACGAGCAACAGGCACTGTTACGTGAGGTCAAACTCCGCATGGCGCAGCGTAAGGATGCAGATGGCGTGCTGACGATACGCACTCAGCGTCGCTATGGCCGGGTCAGCCGCTCAGGTGAACGGTACATAAAAATTGAAACCAGAGTGGTTCGAGTGCGCCCTGTCGATCCGAGTCGAAAATCCGGTCAGCAATCCTTCGGGGTGGGCTTCGAACAACGTACAGCGAGTAGCGAAGCCAAATCTACTGGCGAGCGGGGTCCGGAAAACGGGCCGTCAGAGTCGGTCTCCCCGCCACCCGTACGGGCTGCAACCCCACCGCTCCTGCGGGTCAATGGGCGGGTCGATGATCCTGCTCCTTAGCGAGCTCAGGTGGCCGAGTGGAAACTGAAGCCGCGAAACTGCTGGTTGTAGACGACGACCCTGAAATCTGCGAGCTCACCCAGGCCTACCTCACCCAACAGGGATTCATCGTTCATTGCGTAGATAGTGGCGAGGCCATGGACACCTTTCTCGCCCGGGAGACCGTAGATCTGGTGGTGCTGGACCTGATGCTGCCCGGCGAACATGGCCTGTCTATCGCCCGCCGGCTCAAGAACGAAAGTCAGTTGCCTATCGTGATCGTATCAGCCCAGGGCGACGACATCGACAGAATCGTCGGCCTGGAAGTCGGAGCCGATGACTACCTCGCCAAGCCCTTCAACCCTCGTGAGTTGCTGGCAAGGATTCGTGCCGTGCTGCGTCGTGCGCAGGGGGCTGGCAGCGGCAGTGACGTTGCCGACGGCAAGACGCAGTTCGGCGAGTTCGAGCTGGATATCGGGTCTCATCGGCTCGCAAAAAACGGTGTCCCGGTATCTCTCACCTCCGGGGAGTTCGACCTGTTGGGTATCCTGGTGTCGCACCCGAACAAAGTGCTCGATAGAGACCGAATTCTCGATCTTCTGACCGGTGCCGAGCGATCGCCATTTGATCGCAGCATAGACGTCCGGGTTACCCGGTTGCGCGGTAAGATCGAAAAAGATCCGTCTCGGCCGGTGTTCATCAAGACGATTTGGGGCAAGGGCTATATGTTCTGCCCCGATGGTGATGTCTGATTCGGCGAATAAATATGGCCAGGGATCCCTCCTCGCACGTACCAACCTGACACTGGCGGTGAGCTCGCTGCTCATCGCAACCGTGTCGATCGCGGCGCTCAACATTTATCTCATCGACCCCATCGCGGGACAGTCGGCCAACGATGAGGCAGCATTGCTGGTGTTGTCTGCTCAAACCTGGGTTGAGCTACCGCCGGATGCGCGACCCTATTTCGAGCTCGAACTGGCTCAGAACCACGATCTCATTGTCAGCGCGGTGCCTCGCCAGGTGGAGGAAGCAACTCTCGAGCAACCCTACCTGAGCCTGCTGCAGGATCGGTTGAGAGAAAGGTTGGGTGAGCCGGTCGTGCTGCTGGAAGGAGACGAACTGATCTGGTTGGATGTTTCCATGGGTGGCCATCGGCTGCAGATTGGATTTTCGCCGGATCGGCGAGACATTCAACCCCTGTACATCGGTATCATAATATTCGGGTTGGGGGCGGCGATTGTGTTCGTCACCTCACTTTTCATTGTCCAGAGAATTACCCGCCCGCTGGTCCAGGCGGCCGAACGCGTGGAGTCGTTTCGAGGTGGTGAAAACTTTGAACCTCTGCCCGAACAGGGACCGGGAGAGTTGGTTTCTCTGGCGCGAAATTTCAACACCATGGCTCGCGAAATATCCGCTCTACTGTCCAACCGAACGACCCTGCTGGCCGGTATCTCCCACGATTTACGCACGCCGTTGACGCGAATGCGGCTGGCGCTGGAACTGTTGCCGAAAGATGTGGATCCGAAGCTGGTGGAAAGATTTGAGCGCAATCTGGAGTCGATGGACGCGCTGATTGGCGATACGTTGCGATTTGCCCGTGGCACCAGCGAAGCACAACAGATGGTGGCTCTGGAGCCGTTTGTCCTCGATGTGGTGGAAAGTTACGATGCCTCCATACCCTATGACGGAAAATCAGCGGCGGATCTGATGTTACCTCTGGCAGCAGGTGCGTTGAAGCGCGTGTTAACCAATCTGATCAGCAATGCGCAACAGCACGGCAGTTCGGTGAGGGTCTGTCTGGATGGTGGCGACATTCACGTCATTGATAGCGGTCCCGGGATCCCGGACGAGTTCAAAGAACAGGTCTTCCAACCTTTTTTCCGGTTGGATAGCTCTCGCAGCAGCATCACCGGTGGTAGCGGCTTGGGGCTGGCCATCGTCCAGCAACTCTGCCAGGCCCATGGCTGGCGGGTCAGGATAGAGGATTCACCCGAACGAGGTACCGATGTCGTGGTTTCGGTCCCGGTGTAAGCAGCCGCTTAGTTTGCATAAATTGACCGATTGTGTGGTAACAAATTGTCACAAAATCCGTTGGGTGCGAAATTCTCCCGAAACAGCTTTACGCCATAGTAATCCACGATCCGAAGCGAAAGTCTGATATCAGGATTTGCTATCAGAGGCTTCCAAATCGTGGTCAACATCCCGTTGAGACCTCTACCTGAAAAGAGGTCAGTCGAAAACCGCCGGTTCTCTCTCCAGGCCGGCGGTTTTTTTTGCCTGCGTGCCGATCCTTCACCCGTTTTGCCGTTGCCGTTGCTATAGCTGGTGCTGGTGGAGGTGTACGTCCCGCTGTGGGAAGGGAATGGAAATATCTTCCTGATCGAAGGCGAGTTTCACGGCTTCGGTCAGATCGAAAAACAGACCCCAGTAGTCGGCTGCGTTGACCCAGACCCGAGCGGTGATATTGACCGAACTGTCCGCCAGTTCGGAAACGACAATCAACGGTTCTGGGTCGGGCAGAGCGCGTTCATCGGCCTCTATCAGCCGGGCAATTACCGCCTTTGCTTTGCCGATGTCGTCCGAGTAGCCAATGCCGAACACAAAGTCCACGCGCCTGGTGGCTTCTTTGGAAAAGTTGGTGATGATGCCGTTGGAGAGGGCGCCGTTCGGTACGATGATCACCTTGTTGTCCGGCGTTTTGATGATGGTGCTGAAAATCTGAATTTCGGCGACGGTACCGGCAACGCCCTGTGTATCCACAAAATCGCCGACCTTGTACGGTCGGAACATCAGTATCAGTACTCCACCGGCGAAGTTCGCCAGGCTGCCTTGCAATGCCAGTCCGATCGCCAGACCGGCGGCACCTAGAAGGGCGATGAAAGAAGTGGTCTCGATACCGATCATGGAGGCGACGCTGATGAACAGCAGAGCCTTCAGTCCAACCGACACCAGGCTGGTCAGGAATCTGGCCAGCGTCGGTTCGGTGTTGCTCCGCTCCATCCCTTTGGCTGTGAGGCGGATGACTCGATT
>QIDL01000076.1 GCA_003228415.1 Gammaproteobacteria bacterium
GCCCACAGTCGGGTCTGCCTGAACTGGAGGGTGAGTTGATTGGTACTGTGATGCCCCGACTCGGCACCATCTCACCCTGGTCGAGTAAGGCAACCGACATCTTCCGCATTTGTGGTCTGGAAAAGGTCGCGAGGGTCGAGCGCGGGGTGCGCTGGTACGCGCGCGCCGCAGTGACCGAAACGACAGACACGGCTGAGATGGCGACGGAATTGATGGCCGATCTTCACGACAGGATGACCGAGCGGGTCGTTGCCGAAGCCGAATTCGAGACCGTCTTTCAGGCACTCGAACCTCGCCCGCTATCGAAGGTGGACGTGCGCGGCGGCGGAAAGCAAGCGTTGCTCGAGGCGAATGTCTCACTGGGGCTGGCGCTTTCCGGCGAGGAGATCGACTACCTGCTTTCGGCCTATCGGGAGTTCGACCGAGATCCCACCGATGTGGAACTCATGATGTTCGCCCAGGCAAATTCGGAACACTGCCGACACAAAATATTCAATGCGGCGTGGCAGATCGATGGCGCAGCACGGCCTCGATCCCTGTTCGGGATGATCCGCAACACCCATGCTCAGACCAATGGGGAGGGAATACTGAGCGCCTACACAGACAATGCGGCCGTCATATCCGGTAAGGACAATTTAAGATTCATTCTGGATCCCCATACCCATCGTTACGGTTACACCCAGGAGCCGATTCACGTGCTCATGAAGGTGGAGACCCACAACCATCCCACGGCCATTGCACCTTATCCGGGTGCTGCCACCGGATCTGGTGGAGAGATCAGGGATGAAGGTGCCGTCGGGAGAGGGTCGAAACCGAAGGCAGGACTCACGGGATTTACCACCTCGCACCTGAACGTGCCCGGATTCGAACAGCCCTGGGAACTCGATACCGGCAAGCCGGATCGGATGGTGAGCGCCCTGGACATCATGCTGGAAGGACCCATCGGTGCCGCAGGATTCAACAACGAATATGGGCGGCCATCGATAAATGGTTACTTTCGGACGTTCGAAGCGGCCTATGGAGATAGTGATCGCGTCTGGGGATATCACAAGCCGGTCATGATCGTGGGTGGTGTGGGGAATGTTCGCACCGAACACATTCTGGCGACAGGATTCGAGGTCGGCACCAAGCTGGTGGTCCTTGGCGGCCCGGCGATGCTCATTGGACTGGGAGGCGGGGCTGCTTCGAGCATGGCTTCAGGAGAGTCGTCTTCCGATCTGGATTTTGCTTCCGTTCAGAGAGACAACGCGGAGATGGAGCGACGGTGCCAGGAAGTGATCGACGCCTGCACCGCGCTCGGTGAGGCCAATCCCATCCACCTGATCCACGATGTAGGGGCGGGTGGATTGTCCAATGCCCTGCCGGAACTGGTCAACGACGCTGGCGTGGGTGGCCGTATCGACCTGCGCTCGGTACCCAATGCCGATCCGGGTATGACGCCACTGGAAATCTGGTGCAACGAAGCGCAGGAACGTTATGTGCTGGGTATCCAGGCAGAGAGTCTGGCTACCTTCGAGTCCATCTGCGCTCGGGAGCGTTGTCCGTTTGCGGTAGTCGGGGAATCGACCCGGGATCAGCATCTGCTGGTGGCGGACAGGGAATTCGCAAATAACCCGGTGGACCTGCCGTTGTCGACGCTTTTTGGGAAACCGCCAAAGATGACTCGCAGTTATCAATCCCAATCCCCAATCTCTCAGGCTTTCGATGTCAGCCGGCTCGATATCCAGACAGCCATTCACCGGGTGCTGCGCTTTCCAGCGGTTGCAAGCAAGCAATTCCTCATCACCATCGGTGACCGCAGCATCACCGGCATGGTGGCGCGTGAACAACTAGTGGGTCCATGGCAAGTACCGGTGGCGGATCTGGCAGTGACCTTCAGTGGCTATCAGGGCTATTTCGGCGAGGCGTTTGCGATGGGCGAGCGTTCCCCGGCAGCGTTACTCAATCCTGCCGCCTCGGCGAGAATGGCGGTCGGCGAAGCCTTGACCAACATTGCAGCCGCTCTAATTCCTGAGCTCAGACGAGTCGTTTTGTCGGCCAACTGGATGGCGGCGGCTGGTGAGAACGCTCAGGAGCAGGCGCTGTTCGAAGCGGTTGAGGCGGTTGGAATGGAATTGTGCCCGCAACTCGGCATCGCGATTCCGGTGGGAAAGGACAGCCTCTCCATGCGCACCCGCTGGGAAGATAACGAGGTTGTCTCTCCGTTGACGCTCATCGTCTCCGCTTTCGCCCCCGTCGCCGATGTACGCCGTACCCTGACCCCGGAACTGATCAATGATCCTGCAACGATTCTGCTGCTGGTCGATCTGGGTGGCGGTCGCAACAGGCTGGGAGCCAGCTGCCTTGCTCAGTGCTTCAACGCGCTTGGTGAAGCAACACCCGATGTGGATGCCCCGGAGCAATTGGCCGCGTTCTTCGCTGCAATTCAGCGGCTCAACGAGTCAGCTTTGCTACTCGCCTATCATGATCGCTCCGACGGTGGTGTGTTGGTGACCCTGTTGGAGATGGCTTTTACCGGCAGGGTCGGGATCAATATCGAACTCTCGGATTCAGAGATAATGGCGCAGCTTTTTGCGGAGGAACTCGGCTGCGTGATTCAGGTTCGGCGCTCCGAACTATCGAAGGTGGCGGCAATTCTCGGCGAGCTGCCCTGGCGGACCATTGGCTCACTCAGAGACGATGAAGTCATTGAAATCAGCCGGGGTGAAACCGTGCTGTTCCAATCTGATCGAGCCTCGCTCCAGCAGTGTTGGTCTGAAGTCAGCTACCGGATGCAACGACTGCGCGACAACCCGCGATGCGCGGATGAAGAATTCGAAGGCATCGCATTCCAGGATCCGGGATTGACCAGCGAACTGACCTACGATGTCGATCATCATTTCGCCATTGGAACCGACCGGCCTGAAATTGCCGTGCTGAGAGAGCAGGGTGTGAACGGCCAGATCGAGATGGCGGCGGCTTTTGAACGGGCCGGGTTTATGCCCGTCGACGTACACATGAGTGATCTGATCGAAGGTCGCGTCGACTTGTTGGATTTTTCGGTACTCGTTGCCTGTGGCGGTTTCTCATACGGTGACGTGCTCGGTGGTGGCGGCGGCTGGGCGAAGAGCATCCTTTTTCATGAAACGGTTCGTGACTCGTTTGCGGACTTTTTTGCTTCCGACCGGTTGACGCTCGGTGTCTGTAACGGCTGTCAGATGCTGGCGAACCTCAAGTTGTTGATTCCCGGCGCCGAGCACTGGCCTCGTTTTGTCAAGAACGCGTCCGAGCAGTTCGAGGGCCGTACGGTGTTGATTCGAGTCAACGACGGCCCTTCTCCATGGCTGGAAGACATGGCCGGTAGCATCATGCCCATTGCGGTGGCCCATGGTGAAGGACGTGCGGAGTTTGATGATGATGCCGCTCGACGGGCATTCTGGTCTTCCGGGCAGTCGCCGTTGCAGTACGTGGACAACCATAAGAATGTCACGGAGCGCTATCCGGCGAATCCCAACGGCGCGGACCAGGGCCTGGCGGCAGTGACCACAGCGGATGGTCGGGTTCTGGCGATGATGCCTCATCCGGAACGGGTGTTTCGTGCCTATCAGAATCCCTGGCGTGATTCCGCATGGACCGACAACGGGCCCTGGATGCGGTTATTTCAAAACGCCCGTCGCGCTCTGTGATGAAGTGAGATGATGAAAGATCTCAGCGAAAGCCCTCGGGGTCACGCCGAACGATGATGTCACGGGTATGGACCGGGTAGCTACCAGCCATTCGATCCCGGAAGTAGTGCTCGAGTGTTTCGCGAATGACGGGAAACGCCAGGTCAGCCCAGGGTACTTCATGTTCTTCGAACAGGTTGACTTCCAGACTTTCGAAACCGGGTGAGAACTGCGCATCGCTGAGTTCGGCGCGGTAAAACAGATAGATCTGAGAGATGTGAGGCAGGCTGAAAACGGTGTAGAGGTCGAGATTGGCAACCCGGGCGTTCGCCTCTTCCAGAGTTTCCCGTACCGCACCGGTGACGATGGTCTCGCCGTTCTCCAGAAATCCAGCGGGCAGTGTCCAGAAGCCGGCCCTTGGGGCAATGGCCCTCCGGCACAACAGCACCCGGCCCTCCCACACAGGCAGGCATCCCGCGATGACCCGTGGGTTCGAATAGTGAATCTTCGCGCAATGGTCGCAGACGAAGCGCTCGCGGTTGTCGCCCTGAGGCACCTTGAGTGAGACGGGTTGTCCGCAGTTTGAGCAGTATTTCATCGAGTTTCGGTTGTGAAAGCAGCGGCGTAAATTGGAACGAACTTTGCTGCTGAAAATTGCATCATCTCAAGCTGTTTGCGTGGATTCATTGGTAGATTTATTGATGTATTCTAACCCGGCGCGAGCATGAGGATAATCCGTCGTCATGGTAATCAGTATTCGCCCTGCCGAACCTGCAAGCGTTACGCAAGTCGCCGATCTTGCTCGGGCTACCTATGGGGCGGCCTTTGGCCTCAGCTTTGCTGATCCCGATGATCTGATCGCCCATCTCGACGAACACCTGAGCCAGGAAGCGATAGCTTTGATGATTGGCAAGGATGACTTTCTTCTGGCCTATCGGCAGGATCCGGATAATTCAAAAGAAAGGCTGGTGGGCTTTCTCCAGTTCGGGACCTCACCGGACCCGGATCTCGCAGACCTCCAACTGAGACGTCTCTATGTCGATACCTCCCAACAGCGACAAGGCATTGGGTCATCGCTCATGGAAGCCTTTCTATCGCACCCGCAAACCATCTCTGTCAGACGCGTGACGCTCGATGTCTGGGAACACAATGACGGCGCACAACGCTTCTATGCCCGTTTTGGTTTTAAGGTCGTCGGGACCAAACGCTTCGCCGTCGCCTCCGGTGCCGAAACCACGGACGATCTGATCATGCTCCGGGATAGCGCCGCCAAGCCGGTATTGAAGGCAGCCGGGGCGGCCGGAGCGTAGTTCCTGAGCACTCTTCCTGATCCCGCGCCACCTCGGAGTAAACTCACAACAGCCCCGACAACACAAATTCATCGTCGCGGAAACGGCACGACGTTGTGATTCCGGTGTGTTTGCTCGACAGCAATCTCGTCCTGCTCATCCATCGGCGTTACCAGGGATGCATGCAACTCCGCTAAAGACCTGCACATCATTTCGGATATACGAATTGTGGCGGCCAATGGCGTACCTGCGCGACGACGCTCCAGGTCCACGCGGAACTGCAGTCCCTGCAGCCGACGCCTGGCGGAGTCGCTGCTGGCGGTGGAGATGACCGCGTTTGTGAGCGAACGCCGCAACGCCTCGAGTCCTTCCGGATCGTTGCGAGCCATATCCACCAGTACTTCAAACGCTGGTAGCCGGTTAGCCATGCGTGACCTACTCGCTTGTTGTGTTTTGTCAGATCCTCTTTCGCTACTATGCACAACTCAGGCGTCGTGTGCCTCGCATGACATGTAAGGACTATGTGAACTCTCTGTCCCGGTATCAGGCCGGTAGCTGGGAGGTTTTGACTGGGAGTAAATGTGTTATATCAACT
>QIDL01000237.1 GCA_003228415.1 Gammaproteobacteria bacterium
GGGGTTCGACTGACCGCAGGCAAAGCGCGCGCTTACTCAGCCAGTCGACGCTGGCTATCGGATGCCTTCCCAGGCCCTGCGCTCCGCGGCATCCGGGTCCATGACCGTGGTCGATTCGTCATCGAAGCACATGGTAGCCCGCTCTTTCAGATCATAGGCTCCCCAGCCTGGATCGAGATCGGTAATGAAACTGGTCCAGGATCGATGCATCAGGTCCGCAATGTGCTGTGGCTTGTCACCCGGACCAATAAACACATCAACACCCCCCTTATCGAGATTGTCGAATGCGAAGGGAATCTCCAGAGAATGGGTGGCTCCCAAGCGGCCTTCGAACGCCCGTGACTTCCAGCGGAACTGATACATCCAGTTGTTACTTGCCGGGTCCGCCTGCAATCGAGCCTCCACCAGTCGAATCGCCGGAATCCTGAACATATGGTCGGTGGTCATCGCGATCATCAATTCATCAACGCTCGCACCCGGACGGGTCTGGCGATAGACGTCCAGCACCTGATCCGCACCATAGGATGCAGCAGCCCGTTGCAGGGCGTCACCGTCCACCGCGCCATATCCCCACAGCGTCGTCTCGTCATGGTTGCTGCCCGTCAGCACCGGAATCTCACTGGAGACCCCGTCCGCGATGGCGCCAAGTGGATTTTTCGGAATCACCGAATTGCCCTCCACCGGGTAGAAAGGTGCAACAGCCACACCAAAAACTCCCATCGATCCGGCATCCTGGCCGATCTCGGTGCTGATCCGATCCTGAGCATCCAGTATGGCCTCGACGCTGACAGCCGCCAGCGCTTCCGGTGTCCGCGCCTCGAGTGTCTCCATCAGTTTTTCCGCGCACAACTCACCAGCCGCTTTGGGAAGGGTGTGGTGGGCCGCGCCGCTCTGGGGGATCGCCGCCCGGAACAGACCTCGCGCTTCAGGACTGGCCAGCAACGTCGACACCGCAAAGGCGCCCGCCGACTCACCGGCGATGGTGATCTTTGCCGGATCGCCACCAAAACGCTCGATATTGGCCTGCAGCCACCTCAACGCCTCGATCTGATCGAGCAGACCGTTGACCCCGGAACTTGCGTACTCCGTGCCCAGATGGGAAAGATCCGTAAAACCAAGGGCGCCGAGTCGATAATTGATGCTGACAACCACGATGTTGCCCTGGTTCGCGAAGCGGGCGCCGGCATACCATGGAATGGCTCCTTGACCGGTGCGGTAGCCGCCTCCATGAATCCACAGCAGCACCGGCCGCTTACCGTCATCCGCTGCCGGTGTACAGACATTCAGCGTCAGGCAATCTTCATCCCAGCGCACCGCCACGCTATCGGTAAGACCGCCCGAGGGTGTCTGTGGTGCCGCCGGTCCAAATCGCTTGGCAGCCCGGACCTCCCGCCACGGCTCAACCGGCTGCGCAGCCTTGAACCGGCGGCTGCCAACGGGCGGCGCGGCATACGGCACGCCGGCGAAGAGCAGCGCACCCTCTTTTTCCCGGCCCTCGATAGGCCCACAGGTGGTTTCGACAATCGACATCGGACCTTCCCCTTAAGATCAAATGGCCGATTAGAGTAGTCCGGACCGGGGCATCGATCAATCGGGCTTATCCGGCTTCGGCATCAGCCGGCGCGGACCTGAAACCCCTCTCGGGAGGCGGCTCGATTGAGTACGGCATCAAAACAGACGAACTCGAGCGAAGTGGGATCTCCTTCGGAAGCCGAATACGCCGCAGCCAGTTGCAGACTGTCGGCGGCGCGCAGTGCATGGACCCGCAACATTCGCTGAGCCTGGGACCTCAGGACGTTTCCCGGCTGCACTTCATACCAGTAGCGGGCAAGTTCACGCAGTCTCAATAGAATTTCGTTCACCTGAGCCTCCGGCAATCGGCCTTCCCGCTCCAGCCGGGCGACCGCAGAGGTGCACTCGACCGGGGTGCCCCACCAGGCCAGCACGTTCCCGTCGTCTTCGAGCATGCTGAGCGCAAACGCGCTTCGCGGATCCTGCACGAGCAGCGTGACGAGTGCCGATGTATCCCAGAACTTCATCGGCCACCGCGCCGCTCGTCCTGGATCACTTCGAGCAGGTTTCCCTCAGCCAGTTCTCCAACCTGGAGCGGGCGGGGTCGAAACCTGTTGGGGTCGAGCACGCCCGCCACCACGCCCGCAGCCAGCAGACGGGCCAACCTCGGATCGTCGGTCTGATCAGAAGACGCGGGTATCAAGCTGGCCACAGGCGTTTTTCGATCCATGATCAGCACAGTTTCTCCCGCACGCACCCTTCTCAAATAGGCGCTGAGGCTGTTTTTGACTTCAGAAATCGTCGCTCTGACCATGCGCAATCAACCGGTTGAACGCTTCTAGCTATGTTAGCTATATATAAATAGCCTTTCAAGCCAGTTAACTGTCCTGGCCGTTGGCACGATGGCAAGTGCATATCACGAATATGGACGGGCAACTCGGCGCTACCGATATCCCATGCGTCGAACCGGACGAAACCACACACCCACGACGGCTATGCCGATCATGAATAATCCCGTACCCATCAGCATGTAGAGCACATCCCAGCCCGCCAGCACGCCGGCCGCCGCCGCCGAAATTGGGAACAATCCCTGGGAAGCCAGCATGATCACGCTCATCACCCGACCGAGCTTCTCGCGCGGTACACGTTGCTGAACCCAGGTGGTGAGCACGATGATGACATAGCCATCGAGTACCGAAGCAACCAGCACCACAGCCGCAATCATCCAGGTATTCTGGATCATCGTCATGGCCAGCATGATGCCGCCGAAGAGCATGAAGTCGGCCAGCAGCAGCGTGCCGAAGCGGTTCGGTCGGAGATGCGTTGTGGTACCGGCAAGGATGACCCCGGCGATCGACCCTGTTCCCAGTGCCGACATGATGATGCCGAACGCTGCGGCACCTTCGCTCAGATAGGCGTCCGCAAACGCCGGGATTCCCACCATGAACGGGCCGCGAAACACCAGTCCGTACATGCCGATGAAGATTGCGAAGCTGCGAAGTGGTACATCGTTCCAGGTGTAGCGCAATCCCTCCATCAGGGTCGCCATGACACTTCCCGGTACCTTCTCGTCCGGCGGATACCGATCCCGAATCATCAGCAGTATGGCGATGGGTACCAGAAAGGTGAGCGCATCCACCGCGAACACCAGCGACAGTCCCGCCGAATCCTCCAGTCCGGATTGCTCAGCAGAACCAAGGCTCGCAATCAACCCACCCGCAGCCAACGGACCGAGCACCAGGGTGAGCTGCGCCGTGCCCTGGGTGAGACTGTTACCGGCTGCCAGACGCTCGGCCGGCAGCAGTCGCGGCGGGAAGGCACTGGCCGCCGGGAACATGAAGGCATCGGCAACACCAAACAAAAACGCAATCCCATAGATCAGCCAGACATCGATCTGCCCGGTAAAGGTGAACGCGGCCAGGGCGGCCATCAACCCCATGCGTACCAGGTTCGAAACCAGCAGCACCACACGCGGCGAATAGGTATCGGTTACCACACCGCCGACCAGCATGAAGATCGCTCTGGGGACGGCCGCTACCGCGATCATCGTGCCCATCACCAGTGGATCGCCGGTGAGCTTCAACACCAGCCAGGGCATGGCGATGAAGGTCAGTTGATCGCCGGTAAAGGAGATAGCGGTGGCAATCCAGAACAGCCGGAACTCTCTGAATTTGAGCGGCTCAGTGATGGCTGCGATGGATGGCCTCGCCGATGACGATTCGGGCCAGTATAGAAGCTGCGGGGCTGAGGCGCTTTCCGTATATCCCAACCATCTGGGACCGGCCATCAGACAAGGGTAACATTCGCTGTCGACGGGAAACGAGGGAGGAGGCCATGACCGGCAATTTGATTCATGAATCGGTCCGTTCGATATGGGCTTCGCTCACCACGGTGGTCTTCCTGTTTGTTGTCGGTGGTTGTCAGGCCCCTCAATTCGGCGAACCGGGTTTCGATGTCGACTGGTCGCAACACCAGGCACTGTATCGGACGCTCAACAAGGTACGAAGAGAGGCGCGGGAACTACGCTTCAACACCGGGACGGTCTCGCGAGCAGAAGTGCGAGACATGCTGGCGGATCAAGACGATCGGATACGCGAAATCCTCGACGAGGATCAATGGCTGGTTTATGACACCCGGCAACAGCGCGACTATCTCACCCGCCGCCTGTACAGCCAGGCCCTGGAAAACGATTCCCGATTCGACGCCACATTGTCGCCTTACGGCCGCGGTACCACCACCGCCTACCCACCACCATCGAACTAACAGCGCCGCAATGGCAGGAACCGCGGATCAATCTCCGTATCCCGGCGGGGGGACAAAGCCACCAATCTCGTTGGCCATCAGGCGAGCGAACTCCATGGTGGTGTTATCGTCGAATTCGGCACCGATGGCCTGCAGCCCGATGGGCAACCCTGCCTCGGAGAGCCCGGTCGGAAAAACCGTACTCGGCAGATAGGACAACGTGGCGATGCCCGCCCAGAAGACCTGATTGAAATAGGGCACCGGCTCCCCGTTTACCGTGATGGTGCGGCTCTCCTGAGGCCCATGGTCATGGGGGAAAGCCGCCGTCGGCATGATGGGGCAGATCACCAGATCCCAATCCTCGAAGAACGCCTGCCAGGCCCGCCGATAGTACGTTCGCTTGTTGTCCAGTCCCATCCAGACTTTGTGGTCCAGGCTGTCTTCCGGGCCGCCGACCACTGCCAGAAGCAGTTTGCGGTAGGTATCGAATCCCTCTGCGTTGATGACATCCGGTCGCGCCGTATCGGAAACCGTCGCACCCTGCTTTGCCAGTACATCACCGACCATGGCAACGCGGTCGGCCACCTCTCTATCGACGGGAGAGACTCCGTGATCGGGAATCAACGCCACTCGCAGGTCACCGAGCGAATTCATTCGCGGTGGAGGCAGTTCCAGCCGCCAGCCCGGCGCGTCCAGATCAACGGGGCCCGCCACGATATCCATGGATCGTTGCAGATCTTCAGCACTCCGGGCTAACGGCCCCACCACTGCCAGGTCGGCGCCGCCGATCACCCCGACCGGCGCTTGACCTGCCGACGAGACCACGCCCCAGGTCGGTTTGTGTCCGTATACCCCACAGTAGTGAGCAGGGTTGCGAATCGAGCCGCCAATGTCCGAGCCACTGTCGAGACCCGTCATGCCTGCCGCCAGCGCCGCGGCGCTGCCACCCGAAGAACCACCCGGTACCAGATCGGTATTCCAGGGATTATTGGTGGTTCCATAGATGTCGTTATAACTCTGGAAATCGCCCAGCATCAGCGGCACGTTGGTCTTACCCATGAAGTGCGCGCCTGCTTCTTTAAACTTGCGCACCACCGCGGCATCTTCGTGTGCGACATTGTCCTTCCAGTCCGGCAGACCCCAGGTTGTCTTGAGACCGGCGATGTCGTAGGACTCCTTGATGGTCATGGGCAGCCCATGTAGAGGCCCGCCAGGTTTGCCTCTTGCCAACGCCGCATCCGAGCCTCGGGCGGCCGC
>QIDL01000274.1 GCA_003228415.1 Gammaproteobacteria bacterium
GTTTCGCCGGGTAGTACCACCGTTCGGTTGCTTCATTCAGGGGCGATTCTACGTGAACGCCGATCTCCTGGAGGCGTTGATACCCTACCGGCTCGACGAAGAATCGCTGTCAGATCTGCTGCTCATGCGGGGTCCACCACCCGATCAGGCTCTGGATTGGCGCCGCACATTGAGGTCGATCGGAATCATCTCACTGAGTTATCTATCTGCTGGTATTACCTGGCACCGAACAGCGCACCTGCCGCTTGAACGACTTCAGGACTTTGAACGCTGCTGTGCCAAGGCACTCAACGATCAGGATCTCGATCCGTTGTCCACATTGCGTCAGCTCATCATCAACGATCATCCATTCAGGCCTATCAGCGAATTCGTTATCCAGGCCAACATTTCATCAGGCAGATACTTTGTGCTGACCGAAGTGTTGAAGCAGACGCTGACCCGGTTCGCACACGGCTTTGATCAATCGAAGCTCGGCCTGCTCTGTTCGGGCGGTGCGGACATGCTGTCGCAACAGATGGTGGAGGGAATCCGGGATCTGGCGGACATCGCGGTCGAGGATGACATGCTCGCTACCGCAATGCTGGCTGAAGACGCCGACCTGCAGGTGGTGGTCATCAGCCTGGACGAAACACATCCGTTTGCCCTGGCGCTGCAACTGTTCCTGCGCCGATTTGGACATCGAGCCGTGCGGGAGCTGGATCTGATTGCACCGCGCTGGCAGGAAGACAGCACCACGGTGCTGACAATGGTCCGCAACTATCTGAAACAGCATCGAAACGTCGACGCGACAACTGCCGGGACGTCAAAACCGCGTATTGATATTCACGGACTTCGGCTGGCAGCAGAGGATGAACTTCATCAGGCAATATCGCGTTCGTGGCAACGCAGAATCATCGACAAACTGATCGACCGGATTCGCTACTATGTGACTCTTCGCGAGAACACCCGCCACTACCACACGATGGCGATTGCGACCGTTCGCACCAAGCTCAAGCAACTCGAACAGAGCCTCATCCAGGATGGCCAGCTCCGCTGTGAAGACGACATCTTCTTTCTGGAACATCCCGAGGCGGTCGGGCTGAAGATCGGGGCGCTGAGCTGGGAAGACGTTGAGCCCATCATCCGCACCCGCCGGCAACGCTATCAGCGGCTGAGCCAGCAACCACCGATCGAGTCATTCAACATGGCCTCTAAGATTCCGGTATTGGAGCCCGAAAACGACATACTCGTGGGGGATTGCGCCTGTCCCGGTGTCGCGGAAGGGATCGCTCGCGTGATTCATGATCCGACCCTGGCAGCCGATTTGAACCCGGGAGACATTCTCATCGCCCCCTATACGGATCCGGCCTGGACGCCACTGTTCCCAGGTGCCGGTGCAATCGTGGTCGAAGTCGGCAGCTACCTTTCACACGCGGGGACCGTCGCACGCGAGTACCAGGTGCCTTGTCTCGTCGACGTCCATGGTTGCACGCGTAAGATTCGAACGGGTCAGAAACTTCGGATCAACGCAACCGAAGGCTGGGTGGAGATCGTTCGGTGATCGGTGCTCTGATATTCTTGCTGAGCCTGCCTGTGGCCGTGTACTTCTACGCGGGCATCGTTGCCCTGGTGGATCAATCAGATCCAACGCAAGCCCTGGTTCGCCTTGCGCTGCGCGCGATCCTGGTTTTCACGCTCCTGCTGATTACACCCACCGGCAGCGGCGCGTGGATCGGCTATGCATTTCTGGCGGTCGCTGTGCTGCACGTCGTCGCACAGATTACTTTGCGACACGCCGTCTCGAGTGGCCGCTGGTCGTGCGATCGTATTGATTGAATCAGGGAGGACAGGGAAGAAAAGACCCCGACGGCAGGGAGTGGGGAGGGGAAGGGATATTGCCGTCGGGGCGCTTTAACCGTTGTTGACTGTTTCTCAGTAGCGTTCTGGAGATTATCTCCGTCGTGTTTCAGGACAGTTATAGCAAAATGCCCAAGTTATATGAGTATTTGTCCGATAATCGGCGTAAGAGTTCCGACAAACGTCAGGAAATTTTGAGCAGGGACCGGTCAAGTGCCTGGAGAAACGCTAACCCATTGAAATACATGAAGATAGGTCGACCTGATCTGGACCGGAAATAGACGGCGGCTCGGCGCCTGCCTGGTCGTCGCAACCCGACCGGATCTCAGATCCAGCAAGCCTTCCCGGCTGGCGCCAACTTCACTTCTGCGCTCTTCGCGGGGTATCCTCCAGGCCCGTTTTGACGATCGAGTAGCTTCAAATGAGTATCTCATTGGGTGTCCATGTGGGCCAGCAGAACATGACCATGGACGATATGCGAGCTCTGTGGCGGAAGCTGGACACAAATGGTGTCGATTGGATCTCGACCTGGGATCACTTTTACGAAGCACCGCCGAAAGGCGGAACCGAGCCTCACTTCGAAGCGCTGGCGACACTCGGCGCCCTGGCTGCAGAGACCACCAACGCCAGGATCGGCTGTCTGGTGTTCTATGTGGGCTACCGCAATCCGGCCTTGCTCGCCAAGGCGGCCGCAACACTCGACCACATCAGTGGCGGCCGCTTCGAACTCGGCATCGGTGCCGGTTGGCACATCTGGGAAGCCAATGCATACGGCTACGCGTTCCCGGACATCGGTACCCGGCTGGACATGCTCGAGGAAGCCGCGCAGATCATCCGCCGGATGTTGACAGAAGAACGCACGTCGTTTTCAGGCATTCACTACCAGGTCGACGACGCGAGTTGCCTGCCCCATCCGGTACAGGAGCGGCTGCCTATCTGGATCGGTGGGGTCGGCGAAAAACGTACCCTCAAAATCGTCGCCGACCATGCAGACGGCTGGAATGCAGCCTATCTGTCCCCGGAAGAATTTAAGCGGGTCAATCATGTACTGAACGACTGGTGTGAAGAGGAGCAGCGAGATCCCCGCTCACTGAAGCGAGCTGCAAATGTCATGTTCAATCTCGGCTTCAACAAAAAGGATCTCGAGCGACAGCGCGAAATTCTGCAGAACGACTGGGGTGCGATGGCTGAGCGCACCGCCAACGGCGCACTGCTCTGCACGCCGGAAAGGGCCGTCGAGCGTATCATGGAGTATGTCGAGGCCGGGGCGGACGAGATCAATATCGCCTTACGTGCACCGTGGAACGTCGAGGCCTTGGATGCCTATCTGACCGATGTCATGCCAAAAGTACGTGATGCGGTCAACTGACACGATCGTTCATCGGCACCACGCATTTCCGACCGATCATGGTTAGCTCAACACTCCGCAGCGTCTCAACCGTCGAATCAACTTCGATCTGTCTTTGTCGTTCGTCGCAGTTGATCGCGCGTCAACGATCTCGAGCGCGGCTCTGGCGTCTACCCGAGTCAGCCTGACGCCACCACCCACTATCTCGCTGCTGATATAACTCGGCTGGCTGGAATCGGCAGCGTCCTCAACCATTCGTTCCACGGACTTACTGGTAAACTCCGTTGATTCGGTTGTTTCGATTTTTTCCGGAATAGAGCAGGTTTCAGCAAACGGTGACAACGCACCTGCGGCAATCAGATAGGTCAGATTTCGTGCGACGTCCGGGCTTTGTCTACCCCCATCGAGTTCCAGTATCACATCTCTCAACTTTCTCGAACCCTCCTGCATGAGGCGTTGCAGCTCAGCGATAAATTCCGTATTGAAGCTGAATCGCCCTCTGGGTACCTGGACCGTCGCACCGATGGTTTCCACCTCACCCGGGCAGCCAACCACTACATCCCCAAGCACCCCGGCTGGTGCAGGTTCACGGGACTTCGGGCGGACGAATACATCTCGACGAAACTGGCGATTGACAGCAAAGTCCATCGCCAGTTGCTTAAGGCGTGTCGTCGGGAGCTCGGAGATCGACTGCACTACCGAATCGCTCACAAGCAGCAGATCATGATTGTCTACCAGAGTAGCACTGCCAATCAGCTCGACTTCCGCCTCTTCCATTTCATCTGCAACATCCACAGAAAAGTGTGGATCCCAGGTCTCATTGAGAAACTCATGCGAAAGGTAGCCGCTGGAGCTTTCCTGATAGGTCTCGAGGGCGTCGAATGCCGAAGGATTGACGGCGAAGTAGTGCAGGCCCGCATTGCTCAATCGTTTCAGCTCGCGCACGGCATGATCAATCTGCCGAGTTGTTCCTCCTTCAGAAGACCGTGCCAGTTCGACCAGCAACTTTCTCAGCGGCACCTCCGTCGACCAACCCGGCAGACAGTTATAGCTGACGTATACGAGCCCACCCGGATTCAGGCAGGTTCGGATCAATGCCCTGATCTCCTGCCTGGCTGCTTCATCCACCCAGCTATACACGCCATGCAAGACGATAAAGTCAAACTGCGGCAGGTTCTGCCCGGGGAGATCTTTGAACGAGGTGTTGTGAAAATGGATATTGTCCACCACGTTGGCGCTCGCTCGGGATCGAGCCGCCTCGATGTAGGCCGCATTGATGTCACAGGCGTGAAACCTTCCCTGGGGATACGCTGCCGCGTGGATCAGCGATGAATAACCAAGCCCACAACCCAGCTCCAGATAGGTGAACGATGGCTGAAGATCTACAGATTTTGTGCCCTTCAGCGACACCACATAGTTCAACCAGCTCGGCGAAAGTTCCCGAAAATAGGTGGTGGGGTAATTCGAATCATCCAGATAACCCGGTGTCCGGGACGAGCTAACCATGACAGGCATCGAGATGCTTATGAAAACTATCTGGCATCAGCAAAGACTACTACCGAACAGTTGGCTGGGCCATGTCCCACCGCTCGCTCGCCAACAACTCAATCGTCATCTGCGAGATTCGATCGCATCGGCAAACGCCAACACCCGTTCCGCTTCGGCAACGTGCAGGTTCTCTATCAGCCGCCCATCCAACTCTGCGACCCCCTTACCCGCCTTCAATGCCGCCTTCCAGACCTCGAGCACCGCCTCAGCAGTTGCAATATCCGTCTCGCTATAACCGAACACCTCGTTGGCGATCTCAATCTGCGTCGGATGAATGAGCGTTTTGCCGTCAAAACCCATCGCGCGTCCTTGCTGGCAGGCATCGCGGAAGCTGTCCAGGTTGCGGAAATCCAGATGCACCCCGTCCAGGATATCGAGGCTCGCCGTCCTCGCCGACAGAACGCAATGCTGTAGCGCGTAGTAAAGATTCTGCCGGGAAACGGTATGTTGTGCTCTAAGCTCTTTGACCAGATCACTGGTACCCATGACCAGACATTCAATCCTCTCGGAGCTCGCGGCTACTTCGCGGACGTCCAACACCCCTTTTGGGGTTTCAATCATGAGCCACAGCGGCAGCGAGCTACCGCCCGCCAGGTTCACCACCTGCTCGATCTCGTGTACCTGTGCAGCACTTTCCACTTTGGGAAACAGCAGCGCCTGAATGGGAAGTCCGGCCACCGCGGTCACATCGTCCGCTCCCCAGGGAGTATCGAGACCATTGACCAGAACCACGAGTTC
>QIDL01000599.1 GCA_003228415.1 Gammaproteobacteria bacterium
TGATGATCACCACCCGCACATCGTCATCCCGATGGACCTCCGACAGCGCTTCGGTCAACGCATCCCGGAGATCTGGCGACAACGCGTTCAACTTATCAGGCCGATTCAGCGTGATGATCGCACTATGATCCTGTCGATCCAGATTCAGTATGTTCTCCGTCATTGTTCTCGCTCCTTTCCGATACCCTTAAGGACGCTCACACTCCAGCATGCTGGACCGGTGCCAGAGGCAGACCGATCAGTCATCCTCAAGCGCACCGGAAACCGTGGATCCTATTCAGCAACCAGCTTGTTGTTGCGCCGCGTCACCGGTCTTCGTATTTCTTTCTGCATGCATTCATAGCCGCCCACCTCGCGGAGCAGGCGATCGGCGCGTTGCAGATCCTCACCTTCGAGTGATTGATAGTAGGTGAGCGGTCTCTGCAGCATCCACTGGCTGTATGAACGCAGCATACGCTTGCCGCGTTTACCGCCAATGGTGTACTCGTGTTCGCCGACCGCCCACGGAATCTCCTCAGTGTCCGGGTTGGCCTCGATCCAGGCGGCATTGGCATCGAGCGTTGCCAACAGCGCCGGCATGCATTCGGCAAACATCACCTCCAGCATCGGCAGCAATGTCTCGGGGATTTCATCATCGGCTAAGAATCTTCCGGAGTTAGGCGCCGGCGTGTTCATCAGATCGATCCAACGCGCCACGTTCGGCGCCAGGCGCCGCATCAACTCACCGCTCCATGGATCACGGTAGTTGTGTGCATAGAGCGGCCCCATCAAGCCGAAATCGCCAATGCTGGGTCGATTTCCAAACAGATACATATGCGAAGCAAAGTGCTCGTTCAACCGCACCAGAAGTGCTTCATAGTCGGACTCAATTCCTGGCACGGTGTTTTCGTCTATCCCGAGAAACGGCAGCGAACCGCGGAACGGCGCCGAGATCTTCTCGCCTATCTCGCGTTGTTGTTCCACAGTTGCATCGGGATTCACGGTTTTACCGAATTCCTCGAGGATGTATTCCAGGTTGTATGCCCACCGATAGTGCATCGCGGGTATCACCAGCCACTCATCTCCATAAACTTCGAACAGCAGAGCGATCAGCCGCTGAACGGCACCCGCAGGATAAACCGAGGGCTCGCCGAGTTTTGCTTCCAGGTGGTCGATGATGACGGTGGTATCCTGAACGAGTTCATCGTCGGGAGTGTGCAGCACCGGGATCATCCGGAAGCCGACGCGGTCGAAAATTTCGGGGCTGCCGGACTCTTCGACGAAAGGAACATTGCGGTAGCGTAAATAGGCGCGCGCCTTCCCGGTATAGAGCGATATGGCAGCACCATAGAGTTTATAAGCTGGGGTCATTGGTCAATCTCGGTTATGTGGGTCGGACGGTGGTCGATGCGTCAGGCTTCGCGAACTGTTTACGCATACGCCTCAACACGATTGGCTCGAGCAGGCGTACCAGTACCCGCTTCAAAGGGTTTACCTTCGGCGTGTACCCGGCCGATCCAAACCCGTTCAAGCCCAGATCTTCCCTCAAATCAAAAGATAGGGCCGCAACCATGTCATCCAGCGGGATTCCGGTGCCGTCCGCGATACGGGTCATGCGCTGGAAGTTGCCAATGACGGCGGCCGCATCTATCAGCGATTCCTCGCCGAGTTTGTCTGCGAGATCTGTACGGCTTTTTGCCAGCGTCTGCGAAGGTCGATCACCCACAGTGGCTTCCACCAACGCCAGCAGTTCCTGCTCCGCTGCCACTCCGCTGTGGGCGTCCCTGCCCTGGACAACGGCTTCGAGATTGGCCTCCTGTCCTTCAACCTTGCTGCTCACACGGAGCATCATCGAGTGTGAGGAAGTTCAGTAGAAGCAGTCGTTGAGCGCAGAAACCCGACCGGCAATCAGCTCAATCTGTGGGCGGCTCAGGGCCCGCCCGCCATTGCTGGCAGGATTACCCACATCACCGACATCCAGATACATGGCTGCCGATTGGTTTCTCAACAGCCGTACCGCGTCCGGTACCAGGCTCATGGCGCTGATGACGTTGACATGTCTATCCATGCCTTCATAGATGTCCGCATCGGATTCAGCAACCTCTTTTACGTCCACCATGGGCACCCAGGCCGGTCCTTCTTTCGCTTCGACCGGACGATAGCGGCCAGGCTCTCCCTCGCGGGCTTCGGGCAAAGGTTCCAATTTAAATCCAAGGCAGTGGTGAAAGCTATCGACTGCCAGTATGGAGACCACCACCGAGAGAATCTCCACGTACATCTCCCGGCTTACACCGGCGTCCACACACCGATCCAGCCAAGTCTCGGTCAGTCGCGACGCATCGGTGGTGAGACGATGGGCGATATCAACCTGGGTGCTGGAGAGGGGACCATGATTCCCGTCATGCTTGCCTTCGGCAGACTCCCCTGCGGTAGACTCCCCTGCTGCTGAAAAGGGCGACAGACTTTACTTGCGTTCGCTGCACAGGCCACACAATTGTGCATTGCGCACCTCGCAGGCGATCGCCACCCGCTCAGCACCCGTGAGCCAGGTACCCGGCTCTGCGACCTTCTTCCAGGTATGACGAAACGCATCCGGCAGATCCGGCCGGATGTGCCAGGGACTGTTTGAGTACGCGAATGCCTCCATGGTCTTCTCCCCCTCGGTAAGTTCGCTGGATGTGATCAGTGCCAGGGTTCGACGATGATCTTGGCATGAGCCTCCGGGTTTTCCAGATCCGTAAAGGCCTGGGGTACCCCGTCGACGCCGATTTTACCGGTGATGAGCGGCTCGGCGTTGATAAGTCCCTGTGCAATGTTGTTGAGTGTCAACGCAAACTCTTCAGGGGTATAACCCAGCACGAACTGCAGATTGAGTTCCTTGGTAACCCCGAGCAGCGGCTTGATATGATCCTGCTCCATACACACCCCCACCACCACGAAGCGGCAGCCACGCTCCGCACCGACCATCATCTGGTCGATCACACCCGGAACCCCGACACATTCGAAGAACACGCCCGCAGGTAACAGCCGCTCGCCAGTCAGCGGATTCGATTCCGCACGCTGCCCTTGCTCGCTGGCACGAGCAGCCTGCTGCCAATCCTCATAGGGTGAGTTCGACGCCGGATCAATGACTATATCCGCACCCAACCGCTCGGCAAGCTTGCGACGAGCCGGAGAGAAATCGGCTGCGATGATTGGCGCTGCTCCTTTGAGCTTGAGGGCACTGATCACCGCGAGACCCACCGGGCCGCAGCCTATGACCAGAGGCACATCGTCCTCTGTCATGTGGGCCATTTCCACCGCATGCAGACCCACCGCCATGGGCTCGGTGAGCGCCGCTGTTTCCGTGGCCAGCCCGTTGGGTACCGGCAGCAGCAACGCTTCCATCAGCAGCATTTTTTCCGCGTAGCCACCAGGCACATCGTTGCAATAACCCACCGGAGCAAGCTGCTGGCCACGCACCAGCATGGGAAACGAGCACACCCGGGTGCCCACCGGATGGAGTTTTTCGGTGTTCGGCCCATAGTCCAGAATCTCAGCACAGAACTCGTGGCCCATCACCAGATCACGCCCGGGGTCCAGTTGGCTGCCCAGACCGCTGGAGTTTTCAAAAAACAGATCCCGATGCTTCAGAGCATGAAGGTCCGACCCGCAAATCCCGCAGGCCAGCGTCTTGACCAGCACCTCTCCCGCTTGCGGTATCGGTTCCGGCACATCGTCCACAATCAGCCTGGTCCCACGCATTACAGCAGCTCGCATATCACCACCCACCTTTTCAACACTGCTACAGAGTAGGCCATGTTACACCGCAAAACACATCAAATCGGTAACGATCCGCCCCACATTTCAACCCGACGCACCCTGCTGAAATACTCTGCGCTGCCACCGCTGGTGATCATGACTCCGCGCAGCGCCTGGTCAGACTTGAGTGGAGATGGCTTTCTCGCTGTAGCGTTCCGCCAGCTTGTGGATCGCAGGGGATATTTTCAGCTTGTGCGGCGAGTAGTTCGGCATGTAGGTCACCGCAAACTGATAGAGCGCGGCTGCAACCGCGCCCGACTTCATGTACACCGGCACCTTATATTGAGGTCCGTAGCGCAGCGTATCCACCCGGGACATCAGGTTCATGCAACGCATGATGAACCGCAGCACATGCCACTGCGCGATCCAGCACATCTTCACCCGGTAGCCATAGTCACCGTAGATGTGCTCGTAAACATCAAAGGCCACCGTACGGTGTTCGATCTCTTCGGTCAGATGCCAGCGAAAAAGATCGGCGACCTTCTGGTCAACGTTTTGGGAATTAAGAGCGCCACTGTTCAGCGCCGCAACGGCACCCTGAGTCGTATACGACTCGAAGCCCTCGACAAACCCCACGTTATATTTCATCGGCTTGTTATCGAGCCATTCGTCAAACTCGGCTTTGCATTGAGCTTCGATCTCCGTGAGGCCTGGATAGTCGCGTTTGTGAATGAGTACATTGAATTTTTCGTGTTGCTTGTAGTGTTGCGCCTCCTGGCGGCAGAATTTGTCGATTTTCTCCAGCACATCGTCATCTTTCACCAGGTGGGTCGCGGAGCGAAGCGCCTTGATGATGTACGGTTCCAGATAAGGCAGGTACAGCGACAGTCCAAGCGTGAAGTAGGAAACGGTCGGATTGCTGGCAGCCCACAGCGGATCGAATTGCTCCGAGGTCGGAAATTCGAGCTCCATGCGACGTACGGTAATCGGCAGATCGATCTGTTGCGCCTCGCTCATGATGAGAACCCCCTCGCCTGCAGCCGGTTAAAGTTCGACTGTAGCAGGGAGTGCCGCATCAGTCAGCACAGCGCGACGCTGACAGGCCGTCGTCCGGTTGTCGTCGCGATCACTCTGTCGCCTCCGATTCGGGCCAGCCACCATGCCTCAGGCCACATTCAAGCCAGGCTGTGATCCACAGTGTGAGGCGCGATGGTGCGCACCTCATGGCCATGGATCGACCCGTCGCGGATATCGTTGAAGGTCTTATCAATCACTTCATGTCCACCCTCACCGGCACGATAAATGTTCCCCAGCAGATACAGCGTACGCACTGCGGCTCCTGTGAAGACGAATACTGTATCGATGAACCGGTTGTCCTTGAACGTAGGTGATCGGTCGCCATCGTAGACGAGCTCACAGTTGTTGAAGGTACAACCGCGGAACGATTTGCTGTGAAGATCGATGCGCTCGTCATTAAACGTCTGGTCTACATAATTCATGCGGATTCCTCGTTTCCAGACACGGCTAAACTATACGCCATCTCCACCGGCCTGAGATCCTGCACTTTTCATGTCCTCGGAGTGCAGCTAACTTGGCCTTCTACCGAACCCACAGTTCCGGGAGGGCATCATGTCTGTTCCCCGTCGGTGCAAAACACTCCTACTGCAACCTGGGTTTCGCTGTGCCATCGGCCACGTACCCAGCCAGCGACCTGTTG
>QIDL01000090.1 GCA_003228415.1 Gammaproteobacteria bacterium
GCTGCCAAGTGTGATGAAACTACCCAGCAGCAGTTCCAACAGCCACTGCGCTTCACGGTCCAGTTGCGTCAGCAACCAGACACCAAAGCCGATGGCCGGTATCTGACCGGCGCCAAGCAGTAGAAAAATGCGTCGATCTATGTGACGGGTATGCCCCTTCAGCGCCACCACCACATTGACCATGGTGATCAGGCTCGCCGCAGCCGTCAGCACCGGTAGCGAAATGACACCGCTCGCACCCACCACCGCGATGACGATCATCCCCATGGCGAAGCCCGTGACCGATTGCACGTAACTGCCTGTAAAGACGGCACCAAGAAAGATCAGCCAGCCTGCGACATCCATGGGCGCGGCAGTATATAGGGGGGATGGTGGTATAGTCCGCCGAGAATCCAGGGAAAGACGATTGCAGCTCCAACTCGAGGGAAAAACTGCGCTAGTCACGGGTAGCTACCGTGGAACAGGCTTGATCATCGCCAGGCAGCTACTTGCTGAAGGTGTGGAAGTCTGGGTCCACGGCCTCGAAACCGGCCAAGCCGAAGCCGCCGTTCAGGAGTTGGGAGGCGGTATCCCGGTCACTGGCGATATCACCACCGAAGCGGGCTCGGAATCGCTGTTCGGCGCGCTTGCCGATCACCGTCGGGGGACCCTCGGAGACTGTCCGGAGATACTGATCAACAACTACGGAACCGCCACGCCGGGTGGTTGGACATCCTCGAACAGCGGCGACTGGATCGACGCGTATCAGAACAACGTACTGTCGGCGGGCCGACTCATCGCTCACTTCCTCCCCGCAATGAAGGAAGCAAGCTGGGGTCGCATCATCAACCTCGGCACGGTGGGCTCCACCCGGCCCAACGCAAGGATGCCCCACTACTACGCCGCCAAAGGCGCCCTGGCGACCATGACCATCAGCCTGGCAAAAGAAGTCGCCGGCACCGGTATTCGCGTCAATCTGGTGTCGCCGGGGTTGATTCTGACCCCGGAGGTCCGCGCAGCCTACCTGGCCAGCGGCAAGAAGAAGGGGTGGGGCTCCACCTGGGAAGAGGTCGAACCACATATCGCCAGGGACATCCCGATCGGCCGTATCGTCACTCGCGAAGAGGTTGCAGCACTGGTGACATTTCTGTCGAGCCCGCTGGCAGACGGGATTCACGGCCAGAACATCCGGATCGATGGGGGCGCACTGGATATCCTGTCGTGACCACCGAACGATTCCCGCTCCGAGTGTTGGGGTTCCTCCTGCTCATGGGCTGTCTGGCGTTCTACGACGCCACCAGCGACTCGACCCTGCACCGACTCGGAATTCCGCTGTTGATGGCTTTAGGTGCCTGGTCGCTGGTTCAGAACCTGGCAGCGGTAGCAATCGGCGGTACCGTACTCGCCGTGATTCACACCGACCTCGGCGCCGGGCAATGGATCGACAGCATTGCCTATCCAGCGCTCGCCGGTATTGGACTGGCGGTGCTCACGGTCATTGCCTGGCAGCGCTTCACCAGGCGTATTGCCCGGACTCACGACGCCCGGTGGTCAGAGCGGGAGACCAAGTGAGCCGCGCCACCTGCCTCATCACCGGAACCACCCACGGCATTGGACTGGTCACCGCGCGAAAGGTCGCCGAGCGGGGCTTCAGAGTGGTCATGGCCTGCCGCAACGCGGCGCGTGCCAACGATGTTCGAACCCGAATGGTGGAAGCCACAGGTAATTCGGACATTCATGTCCTGGAATGCGATCTGACATCTCTTGCATCGGTCCGGCGTTGCGCCAGCGAATTCAAACAGCGCTTCGATACGCTGACACTGTTGATCAACAACGCCGGCACCCTGTCCGGCCAATCCAGAGCTTCGGCCGACGGCTTCGAACTGACCTTTGCCTGCAATCATCTCGGCCCTTATCTGCTGACACGCCTGCTGCTCGATCCTCTGATTTCCAGTCAACCGGCCCGCATCGTTACCGTCGCCTCGCAAGTTCATGGAAGCGCCGCGGCGAGACTAAACAGCGCGGCAGCGACGCGCAACGCCGCGTCTGACTTTTATACTGCGGCTGCCGAACCCCTGGCTTCGCGTGACTACAGTGGCATGCGGGCTTACGCGACCTCGAAACTCGCCAATGTGATGTTCACACTTTCTCTTGCCGAGCAATTGCAAGATTCGCAGGTAACGGCAAATTGCCTGCATCCGGGTGTTGTCGCCACCAATATCGTCGCTGACACCAACGTATTTTTGCGATCCGGCATGAAAATAGCCCGGTACTTCATGCTCGACGATGAACGAGGAGCCGCTACTTCCGTCTATCTGGCCCTGAGTTCCGAACTCGAAGGCGTCAGCGGAAAGTACTTCAACGAGCATCAGCGCATGGTGGATCCGGCTCCCGTCGTTCTCGACCCTGCGGCTCGAACTGCGCTCTGGCAGATCAGCGAACGCCTTTGTGGTCTGGCGTCTCCAAACTCTGCAGCTGCCGGGCCAGGGCTGCAATGAGGCGCGTTGCCGACGCCATCTTCCAGGGATTCAATGCCTATCGCCAGGCATTCCAGACCATAACCGACCACGCGCGCCAGCGTTTCGAAAATGGGGACTGGCACGCGGTCCAGCTGGCCCATGCAGAGCTGCTGGCTCTTTACAAAAAACATACCGAAGAGGTGGCCCGACGAATCCGCCACCAACTCGATGAAAATGTACCGGATGCCGGGCAGTGGCACGCGACCAGGAAAATCTACCGGGATCTCATCGGCAACCAATACAGCGCAGAGCTGTTCGAAACATTTTACAACTCCATCCATCGACAACTGTCAGACGATGTCGACCTCTCGAACCTCAAGATGTTTGTCAACACCTGCTACCCAACGCCTCCGATCGCAGCCGCGGCCAAACCCACCCGTGTCTATACCGCCAGCGAAGGGTTCGCCGGGATGATGCAGCAGATGACTGCCGATCTGCCCATCCGGACACCGTGGCGCAATCTGCAACGGGACATCGACAACGTGTTGAATTTCCTGGCGGAAGAGCGGCCAGAGATCACCAACAAACCGGGTCTCTCTCTAGAGCTTCTCATTCCGGTATTTTATCGTAACAAGGGTGCCTACATCGTCGGTCGGTTGATGCTCGATGAGCAAAGTTGGCCGATCGCTTTCCCTCTGCACCGGGACTCCGGCGGCTGTCTCTACATCGATACACTGATCTGTGACGAAGACGAACTCTCCGTCGTTTTCAGCTTCACTCGTGCCTACTTCATGGTGCTGACCGAATATCCCCACGCTGTGGTGGACTTTCTCCAGCGACTGCTGCCCGCTAAAAAGCGCTCTGAGCTTTACGCTTCGATCGGGCTGCACAAACACGCGAAAACAGTCTTTTACCGCGATTTTGTGGCTCACCTGGCAAATTCCACCGACCCTTTTGTGATCGCAGCGGGTATCAAAGGCATGGTGATGATGGTTTTTACGCTGCCTTCGTACGACATCGTCTTCAAGATCATCAAGGATACCTTCGCGCCCCAGAAAAACATCACTGCGGCCGAGGTACGAGAGAAATATCGCGTAGTAAAAATCCATGACCGGGTTGGCCGCATGGCGGACACCCAGGAATTCGAAAATCTGGTTCTTCCCCGGGATCGATTCGACCCATCACTGCTTGAGGAGCTGCTGAGCGTAGCGCCGTCTTCGATCTGCGTAGAGGAAGATCGGATCCGGATCCGCCACGTTTATACCGAGCGGCTGATGATCCCACTCAATATTTATATCGAAAACGCAGAATCCACGGCGCTCGATGAAGCGCTCGACGAGTATGGCAACGCCATCAAGCAGCTCGCCGCGGCAAATATCTTTCCCGGCGACATGCTGCTGAAAAACTTCGGGGTGACTCGACACGGCAGAGTGGTCTTCTACGACTACGACGAAATCTGTTACCTCACCGATATTCATTTCCGCCCTGTTCCGGAAGCACGCACACCCGAGGACGAGATGTCGGCTGAAGCCTGGTATTCGGTAGGCCCAAAAGATGTCTTTCCAGAAGAGTTCCGACGTTTCCTTTTCGGAAAGCCCGCCGTTAAACAGCGCTTCATCGAACTTCACGGCGAGCTCTTCGACCCCTACTATTGGCAGGGGCTGCAACAGGCAATCGAACAGGGTCAGGTCATGGACGTCTTCCCCTACCGCCGCAAGAAAAGATTCATCCGCCAGATGAACCGGGCAGAAGACCCGGGAGCCCTGGATGAGTGATGACAGGAAACATTTCATCACGGCCGCCGAACTCGAAAGCGTCATCGTCGAGCAGGGTTCTAAACTGCGGGCGCACCCGTTACCACGGTCGCGCCCGTTGAGTCATGCAGCGGGGATGGAGCGGTTGATCGTCAGCGAAAACAGGTTGCCTTCAGGACGGAAGCTTGCCGACCCTGATGCCGGTGGGGAACGCTTCCTCTACGTCCTTCAGGGTCGGGGGAATCTCCAGGTCCCTGGTCTCCCGGTCCCTGGTCTCCAGGTTCCTGGAGAGACTGTTGAACTCGGCGTCGGGGATTTCATCGGTTTGTCCGCGACAGAGCCCGCCTACCAGCTCAGCAACCCTTTTGCAGAAGATCTGGTTTACCTTCAAGGCCGGGTGAACCATACCGGCACAGAAGATGACGATCTCTGAACCGCTCGTTATCCTGTGTGAGTCGTGATTCACAGCCGAGGGAGATGACGATGGAAGGACTGACCAATCATGAAATCACGGTCTGCCTCAAAGGAGGCGCCATCCTCGGGCCGTTCAAGGCCACCTGGAGCATGGACATCGTCAGCGACGTTCGCGAACTGAGCAAGGACTACGATGCATTTCTGCAGGGTGAACCGCAGAAACGCTTCAAATACCACCTGCACGACCAGGAAAACCACCTTTCCCACTCGCTGATCATCAATTTTGCCGAAATTACCGCAATCTACGATCGGGTGGAGCTGGTCGAGTAGCCGACCGACGGCACATGGCCTATTACCGCGCCAGAACCGGCCGCGCCAGCCGCCTTCTCATTTGCCGCCAGCTCAGTCAAAATGAACCCAGCCAAAGGGCGGTCGGTAAAACGATGGGTAAGACAACGCAAGCAAGGAATGCGATCGGACCTCTGCTGGAACAGCTCATTCTGCAGCTCGACGGCGAAGGCTCCATGACTCAGCGAGCTCATTTCGACCGTATTCGCCGCTCACTCTATCTCGCTCGGTCGGATACGGACCTCACCAACCCGATTCTGGCACTCTCGACTTCTACCGCGGTTGGATTCAAATTCTCCAGCAATGCGGACGCGCTGGTGCATCGGATCCTGGAAAAGGCCAGCTTGCTTGCCGAAGAATTGGGCTCACGAGCAGGGAAAATCCACTAGCCACAACCGGACAGGACACTGGACCAATAGACCATCGAGGTCGTTGCCTGTGTGGGCACTATCGATTTCATGCGCCTGACACCCCGCTGTG
>QIDL01000269.1 GCA_003228415.1 Gammaproteobacteria bacterium
GAAAGAGTGACGACAATCGGCTGCAATCGCAGGAATGCCACGAAAAAACCATTGAAAGCGCCGGCAAGCATGCCGATCCCCACGCCAACCAGGGTCCAAAGAACGACCGACGCCTCCATGTTCGTGGGATCCATGTTGCTGGCAAGCACCACATTAACCAGCGATATGACCGCCCCGGCCGACAAATCAAAACCGCCGGAGAGGATCACCAACGTCTCCCCTACCGCAGCCAGCGCCAGGGTCGCACCGCCGCTCGACATGAAACTCACTTCGAAATAGCTGACTGGGCCCGGGCTGCTGAGGTCGACGGTCAGGAACAGTGTTACGAACACTCCGATCGCGATCAGCAATCCTTGATGCCGGGCCAGGCGGAACCGGTGAAGCATCGCCTGGAAACCCCGTTCCTGGTCGATCGTCGGGTGCAGGGGGACGCCGGTCATGACACCTACCCCACAACCTTCGAATCGCCACCCAAGGTCGCGCGGACGATCACTTGCTCGTTAATCTCGTCGGTCGGGATAGTGGCGCTCACACGACCGCCATAAAGAACCATGACTCTGTCGGCTAGATGGACCAGTTCCGAAATCTCGGTGGAAAAGAAGAGTACTGCGCCGCCTGCCTCGGCGAACTCCCGCATCAGCAGGTAAAGCTCGTACTTAGTGCCAACATCGATGCCGCGCGTGGGATCGAACAGCAGCAGGATACGGGCCTCAGCCACCAGCCATTTGGCGATGGCGATCTTCTGTTGGTTTCCGCCCGAAAACGCGCTGACACTGGTCCATAACGCCCTGCGCTCCACTTCGACCCGCTCGAACACCCGTTCGGTGGCTTCGTTTTCCGCGGCCGTGTCGATCAGGCCCAAGCGTGTGAACCGGCTGATGACCGGGAGCGATGCGTTGTGCTTGCCGGAGAGGTTCAGGAACAGCGCCTCTGTTTTCCGGTCCTCGGGCACCATGCCCAACCCGATATTCGAGCGGATCGCGTCAGCGGGCGAGGTAATCACAACCGGTCTCCCATCGACCGAAACGCTTCCGCCATGGATGTCGGCCATACCGAAGCAGGCTAGGAACAAGTCGAGCTGCCCCATCCCCTGCAATCCCGCCACGCCGAGAATCTCACCTTGGTGCAGCTTGAAAGAGGCATCCCTCAACTTGCGCCCGGCAGATAAACTTTCGGCCGCCAGAACTTCCGGGCCCAGCGGTCTCGATCCATCGGGCCGCGACGGAAAGGTCTGCGCCATCGAACGGCCGATGATCATTTCGATAACTTGAGTATCCGAGAACTCGCTGACGTTTCCGGTCACGATGTGCTGGCCGTTGCGCAGGATCGTCAACCGATCACAGAACGCCCGGACCTCCGGTATCCGGTGGGAGATAAAAACAATCGTTACCCCATCGCCCTTGAGTTGCGCGATGACCTCGCCCAACCAGTCGACGTCACGGCCGGTCAGAGTCGAAGTCGGCTCGTCCAGCAAAAGGATTTTCGGTTTCCGGTAAACAGCGCGCGCGATCTCTATCTTCTGCTGGACCGCGAGATCGAGGGTTCCGACTTCATCATAAAGATCGATCCCGGTAATCCCGAGGCGTGCGAAATGCTCTCTTATGGATGCCGCCGCGGCCCGGCGATTTACGGTACCGACCAGGCTCACCGGCGCATAGGGAAGGAGCATGTTGTCCAGAACGGTAAGGTCATTGACGAGCGTCATTTCCTGAAACGCCGTCTGGATTCCCTGCTGATGAGATATTCGGGGGTTGGACAGCCTCTCGGGCTCGCCAAAGATGGCATTGGTACCGCTGTCGGCCTCTATCAGGCCGGCCAGTATCTTGACGATGGTGGATTTGCCGGCGCCATTCTCACCGAGAAGGGCATGGACGCTACCCTTGTCTATCGAGAAGGTAACGTCGTCGACTGCAACCGTCGCGCCAAAGCTCTTGCTGACATGCTCAAGGCGAATGGCCGACTGTGATGCCCGAGTAGCGGAGGTCATAAATCCCCTTCCGCCGGGGCGGCGGCGACCCAGAAGCTGGCCGCTGGCGAGGCCCTAAGACGATCGGAAAAAATGAGCCGGTGGCCGGAGAACCCGACCAACCGGCTCTGACACAACACGGATATTAGGACTCCGGTTCGCCGACCAAAGCCGCTCCAAGGCCGATTTCCGGTGTCTCCTCCGAGAAGATCGACGCGAACCAACCGGGATTCGGCACGAGCGACGGCAGGAAAGCATTGCAGCCGCCCTTCATGTCCTCCCAGGTTCCCTCCTTGCAAAGCTGGATCGTTTCGTTGGTGACAATCGGCAATGGCAGAGTGATCTTCTTGGGTACGTCGCCGCCGTCGAGTTTCTTGACCGCAAGTTTGAGCGCCAAACCGCCCGAATAGGGGGGCGATGCATAAGAAATGCGGGGGGCTCCCATAGGCCGATAGGCACCGTTCGCACCCTCAACCTCTGTATCGATCGGCAGCATCTGGATGCGGCCGCCGTTGGCACCCTCGCCAGCACAGGGAAGAAGGTCCTTCTCCGTCTTGCCCGCTTCTATCTGCATTGCATTGGCGGTGTAACAGCCGACCTGCATCCACAGGCCATCGACCTTGTCCCAATTGCGGGTCGCCAGGATCTTCGAAAGCTCGGTACGCGCGACGGCCTGACTCCACATCCCAACGGCTTCGGCTACAATCTTGATTCCGGGGTTCTTGGCGAATACTTCCTTGGCTGCCTTGGTCCGCAGGTTGTCGACAGAGGTGCCCGGCACGCCGGTGATGACAACGATCTCGCCCTTGCCGTCCAGCTTCTTGACCAACCACTCCGCGGTGACCCGACCAGCTTCGGGCTGGTCGATCGAGATGTTGTAGGCGCAAGGTTCGGTGATTTCGGCATCATAGGCGAAGACCAGCACGCCCTTGGCGCAGGCGTTCTTCACGACCGAATTGAGCGCGGTCGGCGAGATCGGGAAAATTACGATCGCATCCGCACCGGCCTGAACCATCGCGTTGATCTGCTGAATCTGGCGCTGGGCATTCGGGCCAGCCACCTGAACCTTCAGGTCGACCTTGTCGGTTAGGCTTTCGTGCCCAGCCATTGCCTTGACCATGTTGGCCGCTTCGGCCTGCCAGTCGTTTCCGATGAAGCTCATGCTGAGGAAAATTTTGTACTTTTCCTGGGCAGCAGCCTGCTTATCGATGCCCCCTATGCCGAGCGCCATAGCGGCTACGACGGCGAAAGTCGCAAAACGCGATAAGAAACACATCGTATTCCTCCCTAAAGCTTTTCTAGTGATCGAGTTTCCAGCATCGGCACCGGTTCAAATCCGCGATCTTCGAAGACGAACTGATCCGAGCAGACTCCATCTTGCATTCACAGTTTTGATCATAGATCATATATCAAAGGCTCGACAAGATGAATTCAACCCGCTGAAGGCCTATCCATCGGCTGTGCTGTCGGTTGGGCACGGTATAGCGGACAAAGAATCGAAACGTCCGATAACACTTTTACGGCAGGCCGCTCGCAAAGCATGAATGAAGCAGCACAGAAGGTTTCGGAGTTGCCGGTGGCACGTCTGCCGCGGGATACACTTCAGGAGAGAGTGTTCCGTCAGCTGTCCGATTTGATCCTGGACGGCGAGATCGCGCCTGGACAGTTGGTCAAGATTCAGGCCCTGGCCGAGGCCTTCGGTGTCAGTGCCATGCCCGTTCGAGAAGCATTGAAACGCCTGACGGCCGCCAAGGCATTGACCGTCGTCTCAGGGCGCTCGATCGGCATCCCTCCGCTCAGCGTCGATCGTCTGGACGATCTGCGCCGAGTCAGGATTGAAATCGAGAGCATTGCCGCGGAGTGGGCGACCCCGAATATCGGCGACGATGGTATCAAGGCGCTGAAAGACCAACTCTCACGAATGGAATCGGCCACAGCGGCGGGCGATGTGAAAGGTTATCTTCGCGCCAACCGCACCTTTCATTTCATTGTATACGGCGCAGCGGGTTCGGAATCGCTGTTGTCGATCATCGAAAGCCTATGGCTACAGATCAGCCCCTATTTCAACTTGCTGCACGGGTCGGGGAATTATTCGGCCTCCAATGAGCAGCATGAAGCGATGCTCAATGCGATCCATGCCGGCGACAAATCGGCCCTAAAGGCCGCGGTTCGTGCAGACATAGATGGCGCCTACGATATACTGACGGGGCTTTTGGACTGACCTGCGGTGTTGCGCGATTTCACAAGCTCGGTCCGGAGAGCCAAGGGTCTGAACCCAATTTAACCGATTGAGTTTTATTGTGGAAGTGTGATTCGAAACCCTTAGAAAGCAGTTTGATCATGCACTACCGGCGGCCAGGCCCACGACAGCCGGGTCATGCCGGACCTTCTCGAAGGCGCCCCCCCAAAGCGCCGCTTGCCGTTGCCGCCGACAAGGCTCTGTCACGTTGTTGAACGGTTGTCGCGCGAATTTAGCATGGTAGTCCTGCTCAAGCGGCCTCGGTTGCAGTCTGCCATACGCTCATCGCTTCGCTGCGAAATTGGCGTAATGTTTTTCGGGAAATCAGATGACGTTGGACGTTGAAGGTGTTGTAGACGGTGGCGTGGGTAGAGAGAAATCGCTGCGCTGATCCAGCCGATTTGAAACGTTGCATTTGTCGTTCGCGTTGCCGAACTGACAGATGAGAATTCTCCGCCCGGTTGTTCTTCCTGCCACCAAAATCATGGTGCCTGGCAAGGCCCAGATCCTTCAAAGCAGCACCATAAGATGGCAGTTTGTCGGTGACGAAGGCATCAGGGACGAAGCCCTGTTTCTTCAACAATTTGCGCATCAGTTTGAGCGCTGCTTTCTTATTTCGCCGGGATTGAACCAGGATATCCAGCACTTCGCCTTCACTATCGACCGCACGCCATAGGTACATGCGCTTGCCGTTGATGGACACGAACATCTCATCAAGATGCCACCGGCCGTCTGGTCGAGGGCGCATTGCCCTAAGTCTTCGGGCATAGGCCTGCCCAAACTTCAATGCCCAGCGCCGGACCGTTTCGTAAGAAACATCAATACCCCGTTTAGCCAGCAGATCTTCGACATCTCGGTAGCTGAGGGGAAACCGGAAATACAGCCAGACGGAGTGCTGAATAATCACCGGTGGAAATCGGTATCGGGCATAGGAGATTTGCTGCGTCCAGCGACATTACTGCGCCGTCAGCGACAGGTCACTCTGTTAGTGTGACAGCGCCGGGAGGGCCGTTATTGGCTCCAGGTAGCAGAACGTCAGCCTTGCTGACTTTTCTTTATCTAATTGTTTTTATTTGAGATTTGGTAGCGGGGGAGGGACTCGAACCCCCGGCACGCGGATTATGATTCCGCTGCTCTAACCAGCTGAGCTGCCCCGCCACGAGGCCCCGACCAAGCAGAAAACCAGTCGGACCTAGAGCGCTAGTAAGGCGCCTCTCCTCCCCCT
>QIDL01000275.1 GCA_003228415.1 Gammaproteobacteria bacterium
ATGAGCGGGTGGCATTCGTCATGCAGGGGGTCCGTGGCAGCGATGTCATTGGCGACTACGGCACGCAGGGTGGTGGCGCCGCGGGAGAGGAGATCGACCGTTTTGACGAAACGCTGGGTTCTCCCCCTCATGCAGTGTGCATCGCGTCATCTGAAAATCACCGTTCAGGGATGCTGCGGGTGACCGAAGAGATCCACATGTCCCAGACCGATTTGCAGGGAGCCAAGGTTCGAGCCGATATGGTTTTTTTCGAAACGCCATCCGGTGGAGCGGTTTTCAGTACCGGCTCGATTTCCTATGCTGGCGCACTGGCCCACAACGACTTCGACAACGACGTGGCCCGGATCACCAACAACGTGCTGCGCAGGTTCCTGGACGAAATACCCTTTCGATACCCGTCTCGATACCCGTCCTGAAGGTCAGTTTTTGGGTTTCCGCCGATGCGACGTAGTCGTATGCCTCACCTGGTCGAAGTCCCGAGAGATTGGAAGGCGATCTCGCAAGTTGATCTCTGATGATCCAATGGATCACCTCAACGGCTGTCAGAGCGATATGGCGGCATTGTAGAGTGTGTTTTGCGCGGGATTTGTCTCGATAAAACATGTCGATTGACATTTTACTATCTCTCCGCTAAGTTTCCCGTTACGTGATCGGCGCGATCGTCATAGTCACCAACACGTTCTGAAGAAGTGCTCGGTGGCCTGAGGGACCCCTGTCCAGGTAATGCCATCCAAGGAGGAACACCTGAAGATTTTGAAAATTGGAGTGATTGGACTCGCCGTGTATATGACCCTCGCCCTGCTGTTCGGGGCCGCTGTTGGCTACCTTCAGCCGCAAGATGTCGGGACCACCATACTTCGCACCTTCGACGCGGAGGGTCACTCGCACGAGACCGTTGTTCGCGTCGTCACTGAGGACGACGGACAACTTTGGATATTGTCCGGCGGATGGTTCCGCGGTTGGTACAACCGTGCACTGATAAACCCCGACATTGAATTGGTTCGTGACACTGAAGTGCTACCCCTGCGCGCCAAAGCTGTAACTGATCCGGCGACCGTCGAGGCCATAGATCAGCTCAGCCGCGACGGCCAGAGCGCGAGAACCTGGTGGGTGGGACGTGCATTGTTACTGTTCGCCCCGGCGAAAGTGCTCCGTCTTGACGAGCGACACCGTCCAGCGTGATCCGGCCCACCAAGCCTGTCGGAGAGGTTTTTTGTCAGATCCGAAACCGGAAGCGCAAGTCCAGCGCTGTGCTGACGACGCAGCCGTGAGGAGGAACAATGCCTTACGTCAACATCGATGGAGCTGACATTTTCTTTGAGATTTATGGAGAGGAACTCAGCCTTGCCGGAGCGTCGGCCGTTCGAAAGCCAACACTGCTGGTTTTACACGGAGGCCCTGGTTTCGATCATACGTACGAGATCGATTTTCTCAATAATTTTTCAAGTATCGCGCAGGTTATATTCCTGGATCATCGTGGCAATGGTCGTAGCGTCGACGAGAATCCGGACCATTGGAACCTGGCGCAGTGGGGAAGCGATGTTTTCCAGTTTTGTGAAGCCCTCAAAATTCAAGCGCCGTTTGTCATTGGTGATTCATTCGGTGGACATGTGTTGTTGGAATACGCGGTTACTTATCCAGGACATGCCCGTGGGCTGATATTAGTCGACACGGAAGCAAAATTCAGTCGTGAAAGATTGCTCGAGGGTTATGAGAAACTGGGAGGCACACAAGCTCGCGCGATTGCCCAGGCTTGTTTCGACAATCCAACAGCCGAAAACTTCGTTCGCTATGCCGAACGCTGCCGCCAATATGAGGCGATCGGGGAAATCCCTGATTCCTTTTTTAAATATTGCATTATGAAAGGGGAGGTCACGGCACACTATTTTTCTAGCGAAATATTTTCTTTCGACTACATACCCCGGTTGGATCGCGTGGCGAGTCCGGTCCTGGTACTGGCCAGCACAGAAAATCCGGTTCACAGTCTGGAAAGTGCAAAAGAAATGGCTGACGCCTTCGAGTCTCCTTGCGATCTCAGGACCTACGTAAATTGCGCAAAAATTGCGATCGATGCGGTTGAACCCGCGTGCAAGGATATATCGCAGTTCATTCACAACTATGCCTAGTCGGTCGATTCGCACCAGCACAGCCTGGTTCATTACTTTATCGAGTCATTTGACATGTTATTCAAAGACGAATGACGCGTGAATGAATGACGGTGAAATTTATCAGCCTATGAGTGAAAGAAAACTTGTACAGGAAAGGGCAAAGATCAGCCGCGCAAAGATTGTGGAATCCGCGATCGATCTGTTTTCCAAGCAGGGTTACCGTGCCACCGGAACAAGGCAGGTCGAAGCAGCTGCGAAGGTGAAACGCGGTATGGTTGGATACCATTTCGGCACCAAAGAAAATTTATGGAAAGCAGCGGTCAGCGATCTTTTTGATCGGTTTTCCGAGGAGTTGGAAGTGAGCCGGAGGCTGGCTCTTGATATGGAGCCAGTATCGAGATTGAGGTTTATTATACGTTCGCTTGTTATGTTCAATGCCCGATATCCTCAGGTCAACAGACTCATGATACAGGAAGGTATGTGTGATGACTGGCGATTGAAGTGGATTACCGAAAATTACGTCAGAGATTTTTATGAAAAAACTGGCCTGTTGTTGGACGAAGCGAAGCGACTCGGCGTTGGTCCGGATATGGAATTGCAACACTTTTACTACATTTTGACCGGCGCTGGCGCATTGATATTTTCCATGGCGGGCGAGTTTCACCACTTGATCGGGGACGATCCGGGATGCACTCAGATAGCTATAGATCACGCAGATGCTCTCGCAAAACTACTGATTCGAGCGCGAGATTAATCGGTGTTTGCAGTTGATCTGGGAGTTGATGATGGATAGGCGGTTGACAGTCGAAGTGGGCACGATTACCGGGGCATCGCGGGCGCGCTGGCTTTCAGTACCCGTCTCAGTACCCGCCCTGAAGGTCAATCTTTCAGCTCTTCACGATCTTTGAAATAGTCCAGTGTCTCTGGATTCAGCAGTGCCGCTGTGTTCTGCACCTCTCGTCCATGAATGACTTCGCGGACCGCCAGTTCCACGATCTTACCGCTCATCGTTCGCGGGATATCCGCCACCTCCAGAATTTTCTGCGGCACGTGGCGTGGTGACGCGTGGGCACGGATGTTTTGTCGGATGGTGGCCTGCACCTCCTCGGTAAATTCGCAGCCAGGTTGCATCACCACGAACAGCACAATACGGACGTCTCCGTCCCAGTCCTGGCCGACGCAGATTGACTCCTGGATCGCCTCGATCTGCTCAACCTGGCTGTAGATCTCTGCGGTGCCGATACGGACACCGCCCGGGTTCAGCACCGTGTCGCTGCGTCCATGGATGATGAAGCCGCCATGCCGGGTGATCTCGGCAAAGTCACCGTGGGTCCAGATACCCGGGAAGCGCCGGAAATAGGCATCGAGGAATTTTTCTCCCGATGAATCGTTCCAGAATCCGATTGGGCAGGATGGGAAGGGACGTGTACAGACCAGTTCTCCCTTTTCTTCTCGAACCGGCTCGCCCAGCTCGTTTACCACGTCCACGGCCATGCCGAGCCCGGCGACCTGAATCTCACCTTCCCATACGGGTTCGTCAGGGTTGCCGAGGACGAAACAGGAGACAATGTCCGTGCCTCCGGAAATCGAGGCCAGATGCACCTCTGGCTTGATATCACGATAGACGTAGTTGAATCCGTCCCGGGTCAGCACGGAACCGGTCGAGAGCACCCCGCGCAAGCTCGACAGGTCGTGGGTTTTGCGCGGCTTGATACCGGCCTTCTCGATGGTCGAGAGAAATCGGGCACTGGTGCCGAACAGGGTAATACCCAGCCGGTCTACCATGTCGAACAGGGTATCCGGTGCCGGATATGCAGGGGATCCTTCATAGAGAACGAGCGATGCCCCGGTAGCCAATCCGCTGACCAGCCAGTTCCACATCATCCAGCCGCAGGTGGTGAAGAAAAACAGTTTGTCCTGACGGGTCAGGTTGACGTGGAGTTGATGTTCTTTCAGATGCTGCAGCAACGTGCCGCCGATGCCGTGGATGATACACTTGGGTCTGCCGGTGGTGCCGGAGGAATAGAGTATATAGAGCGGGTCGTTGAAGGCTCTCTGGACGAAAGTCAGGGATTGCCGGTCGTTCGCGGTGAGGTGCTCGAAACGGGTGGCGCCACTCGGACAGGCACCGATCCGCTCCACCCAGACGACCGATTCCATGGATTCCAGCTGCGCAGCCACTTCGAGTACCTTATCGGCGATCGGTAGTGTTCTGCCGTTGTAGGAATAACCATCGACGGCGAAAAGCACCTTCGGCGTGATCTGACCGAAGCGGTCCAGTGCGCCCTGGGCGCCAAAATCGGGCGAGCAGGACGACCAGATCGCACCCAGGCTGGTAGTTGCCAGCATGGCGATGACGGTCTCGGGAATGTTGGGTAACCATCCGGCAACACGATCACCGGGCTCGACGCCTCTGTTTCTCAGGTAGTGGACGATGGATGCGACCTGTCTCTGTAACTCGGAATAGCTCAAAGTTCTCGGCTCGCCGTCGCTGGAATCGGTTTCCGTGACACAGATGAGCGCCGGGTGATCGTCGTCGTAGCGCAGCAGGTTTTCGGCGAAATTGAGCCTGGCATCCGGGAACCAGCTGGCGCCGGGGAACAATTCGTAGTTGTCGACGGTTCTCGAGGCAGAACGGCTGGCTGTGATTCCGGTGAACTCCCAGACAAGCTGCCAGAACGTGTCCGCATCGCTTACCGACCAGCGATGCAACTGCTGGTAATTCTGGAATTTTTGTCCGCTGCGCCGTTCTGCCAATGTGGTGAAAGCCACCAGCTGACTGCGATCGATGTCTGCCGGGGCTGGGTGCCAGAGCGGTTGGTCGGTCATCTCACCTTGCGGAAGCAATTGGCGATCTCGCCGACGAAGGCCTCAGGTTGCTCGAAGGCTGCGAAATGACCGCCTTCTTCCAGTTCGTTGAAGTAGATGAGATCTGTGAAGCGTTTTTTCGCCCAGCGTTCCGAGGTCGGAAAGATTTCCTTCGGAAACTGGCTGATTCCAGTGGGCACCGTGATTGGATCGGTCTGGGCAGTGCCGAAGCTCTCCCAGTAGATTCGAGCCGATGACGCGCCCGAGGCCGTCAGCCAGTAGAGCATGACGTTGTCCAGCAATTCATCACGGCTGAGAACGTTTTCGGGATGGCCGTTGCAGTCCATCCAGGCCCAGAACTTCTCGATGATCCAGGCCGCCTGACCGATCGGTGAGTCCACCAGCGAATAGCCCAGCGTTTGCGGTCGAGTACTCTGCTGCTTGGAGTAGCCGGAGTCCCAATCCTGGTAGTGCTTCAACGCGGCCAGAGCC
>QIDL01000400.1 GCA_003228415.1 Gammaproteobacteria bacterium
GTCTACACAGGCTCTAGCATTCCGAGGCAAGCTGGAACGGGATCCCCATGGGTTCGAGTTCTACCAGGCCCTGCGGCTGCTGGAAGCGTTAAACCCGGATAAACCAAGGCTGGGCGAGTCATCGCGCGCGGTTCACGAGGGAGTACGGCTTGGGCAGGAGCCCTCCATGGCATTTGCATCCTCCATGGTGAGTGGATTCTCATCGGCAGGCGAAGGTGGTAAGGACCGGCTCGAGGTGTTGTTTATGGGTCTGTTCGGACCCAATGGACCCCTGCCGCTGCATCTGACCGAATATGCCCGGCAAAGAGAACATCAGTTCGGTGACAAGACCTTCCGAAGATTTGCCGACCTGTTTCATCATCGAATGCTTTCTCTATTCTATCGAGCCTGGGCCAACGCACAGCCCTGTATCAACTTTGATCGGGCCGATCAGGACAGATTCTTCGACTACGTTGGATCGCTCATTGGCCTCGGCCAGACAGCGGCGCGAAATCATGACGCGCTGAACGATCATGCCCGACTCTACTTCAGTGGCATCCTGGGCATGCAGAACTCCCCAGCCGCCGGGTTGGAGACAATTGTCGAAGAATATCTGCAGGTTCCAAGCTCCGTTGAAGAGTTTGTTGGTGAATGGGTAGAGATCCCGGCAGATCTCAGATTGCTCCTCGGCAGATCGGAAGTCAGCGGTACTCTTGGAGACAGCGCGACGGCAGGCGCCAGGGCGTGGTCCGTGCAGAGCAAATTCCGGTTGATCTGTGGGCCCATGGGTTTCGAGGAGTTCAAACGTCTGCTGCCTGATCGGGATAGTCTGGGCGGGCTCGTCGGCCTGGTCGGAAGATATGCTGGAGACACGCTGGCCTGGGAGCTCAATCTGGGTTTGCAGGGTAGCGAAGTCCCGCGGATATGCCTGGGCGAAACAGGAAACCTGGGTTGGACATCCTGGCTGGGAACCCGCGAGGTGTTTACGGATGCAGGTGAGGTGCTGTTGCGCCCAACGGAAATGGTGGCATAACCGACGGCAGCACCCGGGAAAACAAGACGGGCGATCTGGAACGCAGTGAATACAGAATTACTCTAAAACAGGTTAGCAGTGGGGATTCGGACAAATGGCTGAGATAGGTCGAGTAGCACTTTTTGGAAAGTTGAATCAGGTCGGATACAGAGCGATCGAGGCGGCCACGGTATTCTGCAAGATGCGCGGTAATCCGGTTGTCGAACTGCAGCATTGGATCCATCAGATTCTGCAGCTTCAGGATTCCGATCTGCATCGGATCATCAAGCAATTCGATCTGGAGCCTTCCAGGCTGGCGGCGGATATCACTGACTCGCTGGAACGGCTGCCGAGGGGTTCGACCACCATCAGCGACCTGTCGGCGAATGTCGAGGATGCGGTGGAGCGGGGCTGGGTACTGGCAACATTGATGTTCGGCGAAGCCCAGGTGCGTAGCGGCTACCTGGTTGCGGGCATTCTGCAGACCAGAAATCTGAAAAATGTACTGCTGTCTATTTCCAAAGAGTTCGAAAAAATATCCTTCGAGAAGCTCTGTGATCAATTCGACGAAGTGGTGGGTGATTCTCCTGAGAATCACATGCACGCACACGACGGCTTTGTGGTGGGTGGCGGTGCGGTACCGGGAGAAGCCAGTGGCGCCATGGCTCCGGCTCAGATGGGCAAGCAGGAAGCCCTGGCGCAGTTCACAGTCGATCTCACCGAGCAGGCGCGTAACGGTGAAATAGATCCTATTGTCGGCCGCGACGAGGAAATCCGGCAGATGGTGGACATCCTCATGCGACGGCGTCAGAACAATCCCATTCTCACCGGTGAAGCAGGCGTGGGAAAGACCGCCGTGGTGGAAGGTTTCGCCTTGCGCATTGCCGCCGGTGATGTGCCACCTCCGTTGCGGGATGTGAGCCTGAGGTCGCTGGACGTCGGTCTGCTGCAGGCGGGCGCCAGCATGAAGGGAGAGTTCGAGAATCGCCTACGCCAGGTCATGGAGGAGGTCCAGTCTTCCGAGAAACCGATCATTCTGTTCATCGACGAGGCTCATACCTTGATCGGTGCGGGCGGCGCAGCAGGCACCGGCGACGCAGCGAATCTGTTGAAACCAGCATTGGCCCGAGGGACGTTGAGAACCGTTGCCGCCACTACCTGGGCCGAATACAAAAAGTACATCGAAAAAGACCCGGCGCTGACCCGCCGGTTTCAGGTGGTGAAGGTCGAAGAACCCAGCGAATCCCGGGCAATTCTGATGATGCGATCCATGGCTTCGGTGATGGAAAGTCACCATCGGGTGCAACTCCTCGATGAAGCAATTGAGAGTTCCGTGAAGCTCTCGAGCCGCTATATCCAGGGTCGTCAACTGCCTGACAAATCCGTCAGTTTGCTCGATACCGCCTGTGCCCGGGTCGCCATCAGCCAGCATGCTGTCCCCGCCGAGGTGGATGACAGCCAGCGCAGAATTGCGGCCCTGGAACAGGAACTCGCCATCATCGCCAGAGAGAAGGACCTGGGTGTGGAGGTTGACAAGCGGGAAGCAGATGCCAGCGAGTTCCTGGAAGCGGAACTGAGCCGCCTGGAACAACTGCAGACACGGTGGGACACGGAAAAGGATCTGGTCAATCAAATACTCGATATCCGTGCGCGGTTGCGCGGTGAGGTCAGTCCTGTGGAAGGCACTGCCAGCGAACTGGAAGCGGAAGCACAGGAACAGGCAGAGACCGTGGCGGTGGAAGGTGATACAGCAGAACTCGATGCGTCTGAAAGGCAGCAATTGACCGAGCAGTTGAAAAAGCTCCAGGCCGATCTGCATGAGGCGCAGGGCGAATCGCCCCTCATTCTGCCAACGGTCGATGAGCAGGCCATAGCGGCCGTGGTGGCGGACTGGACGGGGGTCCCGGTGGGCCGCATGGTCAAGGACGAGATCGCAACGGTTCTCAGCCTGGCGGAACACCTAGGAGAGCGGATCATCGGTCAGGATCACGCGCTGCAGATGATTGCCAAGCGAATTCAGACTTCGCGCGCCAATCTGGATAACCCCGGTAAACCCATCGGGGTGTTCATGCTTGCCGGCAGCTCCGGTGTAGGTAAGACCGAAACGGCGCTGGCGCTGGCAGAGACCCTCTATGGTGGCGAGCAGAACGTCATCACCATCAATATGAGTGAGTATCAGGAAGCACATACGGTCTCCACGTTGAAAGGTGCGCCGCCAGGGTATGTGGGCTATGGCGAGGGGGGGGTATTGACCGAAGCGGTACGCCGCTCGCCATACAGCGTCGTGCTGCTCGATGAGGTGGAGAAGGCGCATCCCGATGTCCACGAAATATTCTTTCAGGTATTCGACAAAGGCTGGATGGAGGATGGTGAAGGGCGTGTCATCGACTTCAAGAATACCCTGATTCTGTTGACCACCAACGCAGGTACCGATCTGATTGTTAATCTCTGTAAGGATCCGGAACTGATGCCCGATCCGGACGGCATATCCAAGGCTCTTCGGGAACCGCTGCTGAAGATCTTCCCTCCTGCACTGCTCGGCAGGCTGGTGGTGATTCCCTACTATCCGTTGAATGAGGAGATGATCCACGCCATCAGCCGCATCCAGTTGCGTCGGGTGGAAAATCGAGTGAAGGAACACCACAAGGTGCCATTCACCTATTCGGACGCAGTGATCGACCTGATTGCCAGCCGCTGTACCGACCTCGATAGCGGCGGCAGAATGATCGATGCGATTCTGACCAACACTGTGTTACCGGCGATCAGCGAAGAAATTCTGACACGAATGATCGAGGGTCAACCGATAACGCGAGTCGACGGCCAGGTGGAAAACAGCGAATTTCGCTATCTTTTCGATTGAGACTCGAACTGGCCGATGGCTGTGACGGAAACACCTTCCTACGAGGTCGTGGAAACGGAACGGGGCTTTGAGGTGATGAGTCCTGGCGGGTACTCCACCCTGGTGTGTTCCACCGAGGAAAATGCTCGGCACTATGTGTTGCTTTTGAGCGAGGCCTTTCAGGCGGGCTACAAGTCTGGCTATCGCGCCGCCAAACAAGCTCAGACACGCAATCAATAGGGGAGTAGGGTGTGCCGGATCTGAACGAACCAGCGAATTCAGAAAAAATCAGTGTCGATGATGCGGTTCGCGCGGCAGTGGCTCTTCATAAACAAGGCCATATCGAGGAAGCCGAGAGCTTCTACGAAGGGGTGATCGAAGAAGTGCCGGATCACGCGGACGCACTGCATTTTCTCGGGGTCCTGCGTCATCAGACGGGCCAGAGCCATGAAGCCACGGAATTGATCGCCAGGGCGCTCGAACGAGCACCGGAGAATTCGGGCATGCACTTGAACTATGGCAATGTACTGCGCGAGGTTGGGCGTCCCGATGATGCAGAAAATGCCTATCGGGAAGCGATCCGGCTGGCGCCCGAGACGGCGGATGCCTATTGCAATCTCGGTGCATTGCTGCGACTGAAGAAGGATTTCGACGGCGCCAAATCCATGCTGGACAAGGCCATAGAGCTTCAGCCCCGCCACGGCGAAGCGTTCTGTAATCTCGGGAATCTATTGCGGGATGTGGGCGATCTGGAAGGGGCTGTCGCAAGCTACGAGAAGTCGGTGGAATTTGATGGAGATCGTGCGATGCGCGGCAAGGCCGCAGCCAGTCTGGCGGCCGTATTGCGCCGCTCGGGAAAAATTGAGCGGGCGATCAAAGTTCTCAAAGAGTGGCTGGCGTGGGAACCGGACAGCCCGGTAGCAAGGCACCTGCTGGCGGCAATGTCTCAGGCCGATGTACCGGAAAGAGCGGACGATGCTTACCTTAAAGAACTCTTCGACGGCTTTGCCCGGTCGTTCGATGTGGTGCTGGAATCGCTTCACTATCGGGCACCCAGACTGATCGGAACGCTCCTCAAAAACCTGCTGATTGCAGAAGACGCCAGGCTGAAGATTCTCGATCTGGGCTGTGGGACGGGGCTGGGGGGCGAGGTTGTGGCACCCTACGGAAATGAGCTGGTTGGTGTGGACATATCGCGCGTGATGCTGGCGAAAGCACAGCACCGGGGACTTTATGAGGAACTGATCGAAGATGAAATCACCCGGTACCTGGAATCCGGATCAACTACGTTCGATCTGATCATTTCTGTGGACGCACTCTGCTACTTCGGCGAGTTGACGAGGTTGCTGCGGGGTGTCTCGAAGCGGCTCGGCCCCGGCTGCTATTTCTGCTTCACCTTGGAAAAAACCGAGACCAGTGAAAAAGGTAAGGGATACCGTCTCGAGGGCCATGGTCGTTATACCCATCAGAAAATTTACCTCATGCAGGCCTGCAGCGATGCCGGCATGACGGTGGAGCGATTCGAAGAAGCCATATTACGTCTCGAGACCGGACAGCCC
>QIDL01000581.1 GCA_003228415.1 Gammaproteobacteria bacterium
AATCGGCTCGCACAAGGTCGCGCTTGCCAGCCTCGGATCTCGATCCAGTGAGGCCGCGAGCTGGTCCAACACCTCATGCGGAATCAGTGGTTCATCACCCTGCACGTTGAGGACGACCTCTTCATCCGCCCAGCCACGCTGTTCGATCACTTCCATCACTCGATCCGACCCCGACCGATGATCGGTTCGGGTCAAGGCAGCTTCATGGCCGGCGGCTTGCACTGCCGTAACGACCCGCTCGTCATCGGTCGCCACCACCACATCATCAGCACCAGAAAGCGCAGCGGCTTCGGCAACTCGAACGATCATCGGCTTACCGTGTAAATCGGCCAGTGGTTTTCCTGGCAGTCGATGGGAGCCAAACCTCGCCGGTATCACCACATGAAAGTTCATCGATTGCGAATGCCGTGTTCGTTGAGGAGTTGTTTGAGTTTGTCTTCTGGAGCGTGACAATCGACAAAGGTCAGCCCCACACCGATCTCCAGATAGTAGACGTTGTCTGCAATCCCCGAAATTTCACGCAACTTGGTGGCGTCTTTTTCCGTGCAGACGATCGGCCAGCCATTTTCGAACTCCAACTCGCTACCGTCGAATCGGTAGTGATCCGGATAGGCCTGCAGCATTGGATTCAAACCCAGTTCTCGAAGCGTCTGCGCAAAGCGGGTGGGATTGCCTACACCGGCTACCGCATTGACATTGCTATGGCGGGCACAAAAGTCGTCGCAGTTGAGATTACCGGCAGCCCCGGCAACGGATACGAATCGCTGCGGGATGATGGTCATCAGAATTTCGTTCGGGTCGACGCCTGCTGGCCGCCCCGTCGACACGATCCAATCCACTTCGGCCAGCCGATCAGGTGGCTCCCGCAGCGGACCGGCCGGCAAAAACCTGCCGTTGCCGAGCCCGCGATGACCGTCAACGACGGCAATTTCAATATCACGAGCCAGCGCATAGTGCTGGAGACCGTCGTCGGCAATGATCAGATCGCAATCATGAGCATCGAGTAGTGTCTGCACCGCCTTGACCCGATCGCGGCACACCACCACCTCGCAACCGGTTCGGGCGGCCAGCAGGGGCGGTTCGTCTCCCGCATCCCGTGCGCTTGTCTGTGCACTCACAGAAAGAGGCTTACGGTTTCCCGAGCCACCATGTCCTCGGGAAACGATGCCCGGACGAAAGCCCAACTCCCGAAGCTGACCTGCCAACCAGATGACGAAGGGGGTCTTACCCGTTCCTCCCACGGTGATGTTACCGACCACGATCACAGGCACCCCGGCCCGCCAGGAGCCTTTTGCTCCCGTCAGGTATCTGAGTCGACGTCGACGGCTGATGGCGCCATAGAGCCAGCTCAACGGTGTGAGCAGGCTCAACCATCTCGACCTGGCATACCAGGCTTTCACCAGAGGCGAGAGACGACGTTCGATCCGGGGCAGGGTAAACCCTGGGCTTCGCGCTGAATGTCTGTGCTCTATCTCAGCAACCGGCGACGGGCCTGGCTCCTGGTTGTCCTCGAACTGCGCGTTGTACAGCTCGGCGTAGCCTCCCTGAGCCTGCAACAACTCCACATGATTGCCAGATTCCATGATCTGGCCATCCTGCATCACCAGAATGACGTCCGCGTTTTCGATGGTGGACAGCCGATGAGCGATGACCAGCGTGGTTCGGCCAAGCATCACCTCCTCCAGCGCCGCCTGAATGTGCCTTTCCGAGGTGGTGTCCAGCGCCGAAGTCGCCTCATCGAGGATCAGTATCGGGGCGTCCTTGAGCAGTGCTCTGGCAATGGCGACGCGTTGCCGTTGGCCGCCGGAAAGCAGCACACCATCATCACCAACGATGGTCTTCAAACCGTCCGGCATTTCATCGATAAACACGTCGGCATGGGCTCGGGAGATGGCATTCTGAAGATCCGCCGCCGATGCGCTCGCCAGCCCACCATAGGCAATGTTGTTTTCCAGGGTATCGTTGAACAATGTCACCTGCTGAGTCACCAAAGCAATCTGCCTGCGCAACGATGACAGTTTAAAGGTCTGGATCGGTTTGCCATCGAGCAGGATTTCTCCCTGATCGGGTTCGTAAAATCTCGGTATCAGACTGGCGAGAGTCGACTTTCCACTGCCGGACTTTCCGACCAGCGCCACCGTCTGACCAGGTTCGATGGTGAGATTCAGATTGCGCAGTACCGGCCCGGAACCTGCTTCGTAGCCGAAATTCACATCACGGAACTCGATGCGGCCCTCGAGGCGATCCACCTCGAGCAGCCCCTCATCCATCTCCTCGGGTTGATCAAGTTGGCCAAATACGTCCTCGGCCGCCGCAAGTCCTCGTTGCAGCCGGGCGTTGACTTCGGTGAGTTTGCGAATGGGCCGAGCCAACATTCCTGCGAGTCCGAGAAAGGTCACCACTTCACCGGTGGATAAGTGGCCACCGATCTCGGGCTGAAACAACACCGCGATCAATACCGAGAGTGCCAATGCGACGAATATCTGAATGACCTGGGTGCTGGTGACCTTGGTGGCGACCATCTTCAGATTCTGTCGGCGGTTATTGTGGCTCGACTTGTGAAAACGCTCACGTTCATAGGCTTCGCCGCCGAAGATTCGAACCACGCGGTAACCGGCAACGGTTTCCGAGGTGACGTGTGTGACATCCCCCATGGAGTTCTGAATTCTGGTGCTGATACGTCGGAATCGTTGGCTGGCGTAGGCCATCACCAACCCGACAACGGGAGCGGTCGCAACGAAAATGAGCGTCAGTTTCCAGCTCAGAAACAGCATCACGCTGAGATATACGATGAGTTTCCCACCGTCCTGCACGATCGTTTTCAACGCGTCGGTACCCGTACTCCTGAGCTGAGTGACGTTGTAGGTGATTCTCGAAACCAGATGGCCCTGAGAACTCGCATCAAAATAAGCACTCGGCATCTGCAGCAGCTGATCAAAAAGCTCGGTGCGGATATTGTGCACTACACTGAACGAGATCCGACTGAGCAGGAGTTCTCCGATGATGTCCCCGATACCGCGGGCAAATGCCGCTGCAAGCATGAAAGCCGGAATCGTCAGTGCGGTTTCCGGCCAGCTATCGATCAGATCACCGAACATTGCAACAAAAAACGCTTCCGCGCCGCTGCCGATTTGAAATCCGATCACCGCCAGAACGAAAAAGAACCAATAAGGTTTGACGTAGCCGAGCAATCGTCGATAGGTCACCCAATCGCTGGCTGATGATCTCACCCCCACAGGTGAGAGTTCCTCCGGCGAGGGTTGTTCCTCAAAGGCATCCGCCAGGGTTTCATTGGCCGGATCGGACCTGGCACGCGGTTGTGGCTGATCCTGTGCTTCGTTCACTCTTCCGACGGCTGCTGAGTGGTAATGCTGATTCTGGTCAAACCAACTCTACCGGCGGCGTCCATCGCCCGAACAACAGCCTGGTGAGTGGCGTTGGCATCAGCGGTAACGATGAGGCGGGAGGCGTTGCCATCGCCAAGAGCAAGTTCTTCCTGCAAGGCTCGTATCAGAGTTCGTAGTTCATTGTTCACCAACAGTCGATCGTTCACCGCGTATTCGCCGAATCGGTCGACGGTTATCTCGATGACGTCGTCCTCCAGCTCCTGGAGTTCACCGGACGCTTCGGGAAGGTCGATCTTCAATTGTGTCTCCCGGATGAACGTCGTGGAGACCATGAAAAAAATCAGCAGTAGAAACACGACATCTATGAGCGGGGTCAACTCGACCGTTGCTTCCTGGCGTCCTCCGCGAGCAAATTTCACAGCCGCGGCTCTTCTTCGCGATCGCCCTGAAGAATGTCGACGAGCTTTCCAGCTTCCTGCTCCATGGTGATGACAAGTTCATCGATGCGACGCAGGAAAAAGCGATGAAACATCAACGCCGGTATCGCTACGGATAGTCCTGCTGCGGTGGTGATCAATGCTTGAGAAATGCCACCGGCCAGAACGTTGGCATTTCCGGCACCTTCAAGCATCAGCGCAGTAAATACCTTGATCATACCGACCACGGTGCCCAACAGACCAAGGAGCGGTGAGATCGAAGCAATGATACCCAGCGACGTCAGGTAACGTTCCATATCGTGGCTCACCTGACTGGCGGTCTCCTCCATCGCTTCCTTCATCACGTCACGACCGCGTTTGACATTGGCAACACCGGCGGCCAGAACCTGACCTAATGGACTGTTGGCGCGCAGTTCTCGAAGTTTCTGGGTATCCAGCTCCTCGGTTTTTACAGCGCTCCAGAGCTGCGCGAGCAGGTTCTTAGGAGTGATCCGCGATCTCTGCAGCGACCATAGCCGTTCGACACTGATCGCCGCTGCAATGACACTGCAAAGCAGAATCGGCACCATGAGACAGCCGACGGATTGACCGATCTCAAGCACCCGTAACCCCCCTATTTCGATTTCTCATCAGATATTCCATGTTAGCTTTCCTGGCCCTGTCGTTGTTGGGCGTTCACCCGCCGGGTTGTCTGAAAGTCGTTACCAGGAGCAGCCTCGTGCCGAGATTGGCCACCTGGCATGCACTCTATCATCTCGATGAACCCAGTACGCTTCATGCAGATTGACCGTCGGATCGCAGTGCGGCGTGATGAAACGCTGCATACTTCCGAGGGTTGGTTGTTGAGTCCCTTTGGCGAAGATCAATATGCCGTGCTCGTCACCCCCGAATCTGAACCGGGCGTCTGCCAGATCCAGCGGCTCGGGATTTACGGTGTCGGAAGCAAACACCTTGTAACCTCCGTCGACCGTGACGGCCACCTCGAGAGGTTGACTGATTGCCGAAGTCACGATGGACAGCGAAACTTCGAAGTCATCGAACAGCTCGCTGTTTCTGCCACCAATGAGTCGGTACTCCTGGTCCATGAAAATATAGCTACCGACCTGAAGATCGGTCACAACCTCCACCTCGCAGTCAATGTTGAAGGTACCTGTTCCGCAACCGGTAACCACATCACAGTGAAACCCCTCGTCGGTCAGAAGCTGCACTCGTTCGGTGATCTTATCCCAGAGTTCGAGAGACCTGTCTCGACGTGCATCGAAGCCCTCGATGTGCATCAGGTGACCGGCGTAATGTTGAACCCCGCGAAAGTGCAATCCGGGTTGTTCCGCAATTCGCGCGGCAAGTTCCAGCATGATCGCGTCCGACCGGGTTCCCGTTCTCCCCATATCTACATCGAGGTCTATCAGCACACCCAGTTCTGTATCTGGAAGCAAGGCAGCACGAAGCGTTTCCAGGCCGACATGCGAGTCCACCACAATGTCGAGACTGGCTTGTTGAGCCAGACCGGCAACAACGGCTGCCTTGTCAGAACTGACGATGGCGGATGTGATAAGCACATCCTTGATTCCGGCATGCACCAGCACCACGGCCTCTGATAC
>QIDL01000582.1 GCA_003228415.1 Gammaproteobacteria bacterium
GGCTCGCCGTTCGGGAAGACGACCGCAACGCCCGGGCCATTGAATTCTACAACCTGCTTTCCTCGTTCGACTACATGAGCTCGACGCCGACATTGTTCAACTCTGGCACTCTGCGACCGCAACTGTCCTCCTGCTTCCTGACCACGGTACCGGACAATCTGGAAGGCATTTATGGTGCCATCCGGGACAACGCCATGCTCTCAAAGTGGGCCGGCGGGCTCGGCAACGACTGGACTCCCGTGCGCGCTCTCGGTGCATACATCAAAGGCACCAATGGCAAGTCCCAGGGCCTGGTGCCGTTCCTCAAGGTGGTCAACGACACCGCGGTAGCCGTCAACCAGGGCGGGAAACGCAAGGGCGCTGTCTGTGCCTATCTGGAAACCTGGCATCTGGACATCGAAGAATTCCTGGAGCTCAGAAAGAACACCGGTGATGACCGGCGACGTACCCATGACATGAACACGGCAAACTGGATTCCGGATCTGTTCATGAAGCGGGTGTTCGAAGATGGTGGCTGGACCCTGTTCTCGCCGAGCGACACACCGGACCTTCACGACCTTTACGGTAAGGCCTTCGATGGGCGCTACGAAGCCTATGAAGAGATGACCCGAACAGGCGAGCTGACTCTGTTCAAAAATATCAGAGCTCAGGAACTGTGGCGCAAAATGCTGTCCATGCTGTTTGAAACCGGGCACCCCTGGATGACGTTCAAGGACGTCTGCAACGTCCGCTCGCCTCAGCAACACATCGGCGTGGTGCACTCATCGAACCTGTGCACCGAGATCACACTCAATACCTCTCAAGATGAGATTGCCGTGTGCAACTTAGGTTCCATCAATCTGCCCAACCACATCACGGGCGGCGAATTGAACCTGAAAAAGCTCAAGAAAACCGTTCGAACAGCCGTACGCATGCTCGACAACGTCATCGACATCAACTACTACTCGGTACCACAGGCTCGCACTTCGAACATGCGCCACCGACCGGTAGGGCTCGGCATCATGGGGTTTCAGGATGCTCTGTACGAACAAGGCATGGCTTACGGCAGCAAAGAAGCGGTGACCTTCGCCGACCGTTCCATGGAGGCCATCAGCTACTATGCCATCGATGCATCCAGCAGGCTCGCCAAGGAGCGCGGCTCTTATGCGAGCTTTTCCGGTTCGCTGTGGAGCAAGGGCATACTGCCGATCGATTCGCTGAAAATGCTCAGCGCGGAGCGCGGCGAGAAATATCTGGAAGCGGATTTCGGCAGCACTCTCAACTGGGACAAGCTGCGCAACAAGCTCCAGATCAACGGCATGCGCAACTCCAATGTCATGGCGATCGCGCCCACGGCTACCATCGCCAACATCGCCGGAGTATCACAGTCAATCGAGCCCACATATCAGAATCTGTACGTGAAATCGAATCTTTCCGGTGAATTCACCGTGGTAAATCCGCACATGGTGCGCGATCTGAAGCGTCTCGGACTCTGGGACAAGGTCATGGTCAACGATCTGAAGTACTACGACGGCAGCCTGGCGAATATAGACCGGGTACCGGTTGAATTGAAATCTCTCTATGCGACAGCATTCGAAGTGGAACCACGCTGGCTGGTGGATGCAGCCAGCCGCCGGCAAAAGTGGATCGATCAAGCCCAATCCCTGAATCTCTACATCTCGGAAGCGTCCGGACGCAAGCTCGATATCACTTATCGCATGGCCTGGCTGAGAGGCTTGAAAACCACCTATTACCTGCGAGCACTCAGCGCTACCGGCGCTGAGAAATCGACTCTCGATCGAGGCACATTGAATGCGGTCTCGGTCAACCAGCCCGGCAAAGCGTCTATGGCAGGATCGGTAGAGTCAGTGGGAACAGAGGCATTGTCGAGTGATGCATCGACGAGCTCGACGGTGCCCGACAGCACTCCAGCCGAAGTACCACTGGCATGCTCCATCGACGATCCCGATTGCGAAGCCTGCCAATGAACCCGTCGCTTACCTTACCTTGTACCTGCCTGTTACCTCACCTCTCCTCTTGACTCACAAGAGGACTCATCGAAGAGTAGAAAGCGTATGTTGAGCTGGGACGACTACAACGAAGAAAAATCGGACTCCATGATGGATTCGATCATGGCGGGTGCACCAATACCAGAGTCAATACCTGAGTCAATACCTGAGTCAATCGAGGATCCCATCAAGACCAATCTGGCGGCACCAATCGAGGTCGTCAAGGTGGCCGAACTCGTGCTGGACACCGCCGAGCCATCTGCGCTGGCAGAGGCAGCGGCCGTAGTGGCCGAGCTCGAACCACCCATGGTTTCAGACAATGCCGACTACAGCCGGGTCACCGTCGATCAAAAACGCATGATCAACTGCCGGGCAGATCTGAACCAGCTGGTCCCTTTTAAATACGACTGGGCCTGGCAGAAATATCTGGATGGCTGCGCCAATCACTGGATGCCGCAGGAAGTGAACATGAGTGCGGATATTTCACTGTGGAAGTCGGAGGACGGACTGACAGAAGACGAGCGGACCGTGGTAAAGCGCAGTCTTGGTTTTTTCTCCACCGCCGACTCTCTGGTCGCGAACAATCTGGTACTGGCCATCTACCGACTCATCACCAATCCGGAGTGCCGCCAGTATCTGCTGCGCCAGGCTTTCGAGGAGGCCATCCATACCCACGCCTATCAGTACTGCATCGAGTCTCTCGGTATGGATGAGGGTGAGATCTTCAATATGTACCACGAAGTACCCGCCGTGGCTCGCAAGGCTTCCTGGGCGCTGAAATATACCCGGGAAATTTCCGACCCTGCTTTCAACACCGGCACATCGATAGCAGATAAAGCACTGTTGAAGAACCTGGTCGCCTACTATTGCGTACTCGAAGGGATTTTCTTCTACTGCGGCTTCTCGCAGATACTTTCCATGGGACGCCGAAACAAGATGACAGGCACATCGGAGCAGTTTCAATACATTCTTCGCGACGAATCGATGCATGTTAATTTTGGAATCGACGTGATCAACCAGATCAAACTGGAAAGTCCCGAGCTTTGGGATGAGGATATGCAGACACTATCCCGGCAGATGATTCTCGAAGGCACTCAACTCGAAATCGAATACGCCAAGGACACCATGCCTCGAGGAATACTTGGCATGAATGCCAACATGATGGCCGAGTATCTGCAGTTCATTGCCAACCGACGCCTGGCACAGATCGGCCTGCCGGAGCAGTTCCCGGGAGCGAAGAACCCGTTTCCCTGGATGTCAGAAATCATGGATCTGAAGAAAGAGAAAAATTTCTTCGAAACTCGCGTTACCGAATACCAGACTGGCGGCGCGCTGAGCTGGGACTGAGTAACCGATAGCCGTTCCTTTCCATAGCACTTCTCGTTACTTTAGCCCTTCCACTTCAGGAAGGGCCTTTTTATGGCTCGATTCATAGCCCTCGCGACCGCCGGTACGATTGCCTTCTTCACTTTCGGTGTCAGGGCGGAATCCGTAGACATTCCGGCAGACGTTACCTACCACCTCAGCGGGCTCTCCCAACCGGCGGAAATCATCGTGGATCATTGGGGCATACCACACATCTATGCGGGTACCCACTACGATGCCTTTTTCGTGCAGGGATTCAACGCTGCCAGGGACCGCCTCTGGCAGATTGACCTGTGGCGCAGGAGAGGACTCGGCCAACTCGCCGAAGTGCTGGGCGAGAATTATGTGGAACAGGATCGGGCAGCACGACTGTTTCTCTACCGCGGCGATATGCATTCTGAATGGCTTGCCTACGGATCTGATGCAAAGCAGATCGCCGAATCGTTTACCGGTGGGATCAATGCCTTCGTCCACCTGCTCGATGAGTATCCCGAGCTCACACCGCCGGAGTTCGAACTGCTCGACTACCAACCTGCCATCTGGTCACCCTCCGATGTGGTTCGAATCCGCAGCAACGGCCTGTGGCGCAACGTCTCGAGCGAGGTGCGCCGGGCGCGAATAGTCTGCGAGCTGGGATTCGAAGCCGCGCGACTCGTCAAAGTGCTGGAACCGCAGTGGTCCAGCAGCATCCCCGAGGGGCTGGAGCCCTGTAATATTCCCGAGCATGTGCTGGATGACTACCTGCTCGCCACGGCGCCGGTGACATTCGATGCCCGACATCGGACATCCAGGGGATCCAGCAATCGCAACCAGGCGCTGATCGCGAGATCAAGAGTCGAATCGCTCGCCGACCACATCGGCAGCAACAACTGGGTGGTAGGGTCGGATCGAACCGATACCGGCCGACCGATACTCGCCGATGATCCTCATCGAGGCCATGCCGTGCCGTCGCTGCGCTATATCGCCCACCTCAGCGCACCGGGTCTCGATGTCATTGGCGCCGGAGAACCGGCTCTGCCTGGAATTTCCATCGGCCACAATAAATACATCGCCTTCGGGCTCACCATTTTCCCCATTGATCAGGAAGATCTGTACGTCTACGAGAAAGCCCGGTTGAGCAGACGCAACGCTGGCAGCAGCGCACGCCGAACGGCCTATCTCTATGACGGCCGCGCCGAATCCATCGAGACCATCGAGGAACTGATCCGGGTGCGAGGTGGCGAAGATCAAAGCGTCAGCCTCAGCTACACCCGTCACGGCCCGATCATTTTCGAATCCAATCGAGCGCTCTACGCGGTGCGGGCAGCCTGGCTGCAGCCAGGCATGGCGCCCTATTTCGGCAGCATCGAATACATGCGTGCGCAGAACTGGCGACAGTTTCGCGCCGCGCTGAATCGCTGGGGCGCACCCTCTGAAAATCAGGTATTTGCCGATGTCGACGGCAACATCGGCTACAAACCGGCCGGATTGTTTCCGCGCCGGAACAACTGGGATGGTCTGTTGCCGGTACCGGGCGACGGCCGCTACGAGTGGCAGGGGTTCTTCGACATGGATGCGCTGCCCGAAGAGTACAACCCGGCACGAGGGTTCACTGGCACGGCCAACGCCATGAACCTGCCTCGGGACTACCCCATTGCAACCCGGCGGATCGGGTTCGAGTGGTCGGCGCCCTGGCGTTATCGGCGCCTGTGGGAAGTCTTGTCCAGCCAGCCGCAGCATGGCCTTACCGACTCCCACGATTTGCAGCGCGACTACCTGTCGATACTTGCCGGGGAAGTGATTTCCCGCCTGCCCGCGGCTGCCGAGCATGGCGACAATCGAGCGCTTGCGCTGCTGAAGGACTGGGACGTGACGCTCACCGTGGATTCCAATGCGGCAGCACTGTATGCAGTCTGGTACTACCGCCATCTGCAGCGGGCACTGCTCGAACACCTGCAGCCCGACGCCGGTGAGTTGCTGACGAGCATGGATTCTCTGGCGCTGTTGACCGCAATGAAGGATCCTGCCGCCCGCCGAGTCGCG
>QIDL01000564.1 GCA_003228415.1 Gammaproteobacteria bacterium
GGTGCAGAAGCGGGAGGCGGGTCGGTGATACTCAATCGGCGCCTGCTTCAAACCGTGGGCATGGCCCTGATCTGGACCCTGATCGTGGCCGGCCTTGCAAAACCGCAACAAGTTGGTGAACCCATCACACGCACCGAAAGCGCTCGCGATGTCATGGTGGCCATCGACCTTTCGGGCTCAATGGACTATGCGGATTTTCCGGATGAAGCGGGAAATCCCATACGCCGCCTGACAGCGGTGCAACGGGTCGTCGATCGGTTTGTTGCGGACCGAGCCTCCGATCGAATCGGCCTCATCGTGTTCGGCGACCGCGCCTACCTGCAGCTACCCTTCACCCGGGACATCGCAACCGCTCGCGCGCTGGTGGACCTCATGGATGTCGGCATGGCTGGCCCGCGTACCGCCATTGGCGATGCCATCGGACTTGCCATCAACGCCTTCGAATCCAGCAAGGTGGATGATCGATTGCTGATTCTGCTCACCGACGGTAACGATACCGCCAGCAGGATGACGCCAATCAACGCCGCGGAAATCGCCCGGCTCAATGACGTCGTCATTTTCACAATCGGTGTTGGAGATCCGGAGGCGGCGGGTGAGGATCGTGTGGACTTCGCGATCCTGGAGTCAATTTCCTCCCGCACCGGCGGTGAGTTCTTCACCGCCGAGAATGAATTCGCGCTCGGTGATGTATACCGGCGCATCGATTCCATCGCACCGGCAGAGGTGTCGACCAAAAGCTGGCGGCCACGTCGGTCACTCGTGCACTGGCCGGCGGGTGCGGCGCTGATCACCGGTGCACTCTTGAGTGCGATGCTCCTCTTTGGCACGCGACGCCGGAAGGCGGCGTTGTGAGCGAACTGGAACTCTTTCACTTTCTCCGTCCGTGGTGGCTGCTCGGAGTACCCGTGCTGATCGGTATCTGGTGGCTCGTGCACCGATCCATGGCGGCATCGGTATCCGGTGTCTCGATGGTCGCCCCCCACCTCCTGGAAACTCTGACTGTCAACAATCAACACTCGGCCCGCTTCCAACCCATCGATGGCGTCGTGATCGCACTGCTGCTGGTCGTGCTCGCGGCCGCGGGCCCCACCTGGAACAAGCAGCCCAGCCCCTGGTTCAGCGAAACCGCGCCATTGGTGATCGCCCTCGAAGTGTCTGATTCGATGCGCAGCAACGATCTGCAACCCAATCGGCTCGAGCGCGCGCGCTTCAAGATTCTGGATCTACTGGAACTGCGTACCGGCGCGCGCACCGCCCTCATCGCCTATGCCGGTACCGCGCACGTGGTCATGCCGCCGACGATCGATCTCAACGTGCTGAAGCCGTTCCTGGAAAGCCTGGACCCGGCCATCATGCCGAAAGCGGGGGCCAATGCGGGTAATGCGCTGTCTCTGGCATCGGACCTGCTTGGCTCAGAGGCTGCCACCGGTACCCTGCTTTTTGTCAACGATGGCTTCAACGCGACCGATGTGCCGGCCTTCTCCGAGTTCTCGAAGCAAGCCAACCCCATCGCAACCATCGCTCTGGTGCTGGGCACCGACGCGGGTGGAGTGGCGCTGATGCCGGACGGCTCACCGGTACTCGACGCCGCTGGAACCAGACTCGATACGACGGTCGACAACGCCGTGTTGCGCCGCATCCAGAGTACGTCTGCTACCGGCATCGTGCGTGCAACCACTGATGATGCGGATCTCAGATCTCTGCTTGCCCGAGTGGAATCAAATCTCCGCCAGGCAGACGACCCGGACGCGCAGTGGCGGGACCAGGCCTGGTGGCTGCTGTTGCCCGCCGCACTGTTGACGCTGCTCTGGTTCCGACGTGGCTGGACGATGCAATGGTAGCCGCCTGGCTGGCTCGACTTTCCAGTGTCCGGTCAATGCTGGCTATCACTGTCGCGACCGTCATTGCGCTCATCCTGCTGTCGGTGCGTGCGACCAGTCCGACCAGCCTCTGGTTGAGCCCGGACCAGCAAGGCCGGATTCACTATGAGGATAAAGCCTTTGCAGAAGCCGCCCTGCTTTTCGAGAATTCAATGTGGCAGGGCAGAGCCAGCTATGCCGCCGGCCAGTACGAAGAGGCGGCCGAATCTTTCGCCCGCGTGCCATCTGCTACTGCGTTCTACAATCGGGGCAACGCCCTGATGCGCGGTTTCGATTACGGCCAGGCAATCGCAGCGTATGAACTCGCCGTCGCCGAAGATGCCGACTTCTCACAAGCCACCGAGAATCTCGAACTGGCCCGCTACACACTCGAATACATCGAGAAGACTCGCGAGCAATCCGATACCGGCGACGAGTCCGAACTCGGCGCCGATGACTACAAGTTCGACAATAGCGCCGAGCGCGGGCTCGAGATGGTCATCACGGAACAAAGCACCATCGAGCTCGAGTCTGCCGAAAAGTGGATGCGCGCAGTGGATACCGAAACCCGCGACTTTCTGCGCAGCCGCTTCGCACTCCAGGCTGACCTCGAGCAAACACCGTGAACTGGCACGCGCGGTCAATCATCTGGGGCATCGTCGCGTTGCTGCATTCTGCTGCCTTCAATGCCCAATCGGCAGAAGGTGATCCCGACCCGGCTGCAAACGAACCCTTTGTGGAAGTCACGATCTCACCCGGGGAGGTGAGTGTCGGAGATGCCATCACACTCGGCATCACCGTATTTTCACCCACCTGGTTCCCCAAACCACCAGAGTTTCCTTCATTCGAACTGGCCAATACGATCACCCGATTACCACCGAACAGTTCCCGGCCGACAACCAGGCGTATCAATGGAGAGCTGTGGTCCGGAATCGTTCGCAATTATGAAATTTACCCACTGGTCGCTGCGACCTATCGTCTGGACAAACGATCCTTTCCGGTAACCTACGCCGACCCCGAAACCCGCAAACCATCACATGCGGAAGTCGATGTCCCGGCTGTTGAGTTCAAGGCCCATGTTCCCCCCGGCGCCGAAGCCTTGAGCCCTTATCTGGCAGGAAAGCGCTTGACCCTCGATCGCATAATCGACGGCGATCTCGAAGATCTGCAGCCGGGTGATGCGATCGTCGTCCGCTACAGTCTCGAGCTCGACCACATGCCGGGCATTTTTCTACCCTCGTTGGCACCTGTGCAGAAAAATTCCGGCATGGCCGCCTACCCGGCCGAGCCCGTGATCGAGGACGGGCCTCCCGCGCGTCGCACCGAAAAGGTCACGTACGTTTTTGAGGCCGGCGGATCCTACGCGTTACCGGCAGTCACCCTGAGCTGGTGGAATTCCGAGCGGTCGGAAATTGCGGTCGCCGCGCTGCCGGAAGTGAGGCTGAGCGTCGCCGGTGCTCGATCTGCACAAGCAGGCCGCAACGAGTCACCGGCGGATTGGCGGCGAATACTCTTGTGGTTGTTGTTGCTCGCCCTGACAGGTTATGGCCTTTACCGTGTTGTGCCTCTACTGCGAATCGAACTCCAGCGCCGACGGCAAGCTCGTCTTCGGTCTGAAGCGCATGCATTCAAGCAGTTGCGTCGAGCAATACGTTCCGGCAATTTGCGAAGGCTGGAGGATGCGCTCAGCGCATGGATTGAGCGCACCGCACCCGACATGGACACGGTATCGTTCATCGAGCAATTCGGTGACAAGAAACTCTCGAGAGAAATCGGTCAAATCAAGCGTCTGCTCTATGCGGACCGCGCCGGCGAGACCCCGGTAGATTTCAAGAGCCTCGAACAAGCTCTACGGCAGGCAAGATCGCAGCTGAGACGCGCGGCCACCCGACGGCAACCGACGCACCTGCCACAGATGAACCCCTGATTACCGCAGGGCGTACGGACGAGCTTCGAGCCAGGGCTGATTGCGACATTGAGCTTTGCTTCCGCGTCGGAAGGGAACGTCTCAGGCGCGCGTGCATATCATCGACATCGATCGCGACTTGAACTACATTCTGACGCAAAGACGCTGCCTGTATGACACACATGTACCGCTGCGCGCTGCCCATCGTAATCCTCGTGCTCACCGGATGCTCGACGGTCACCTCCAAGGGCTACTGGGGCGCCGGTTTCGGCTGGCCGGACGGTCAACGGTTGCGCGACTCGGCAGTCACCGCCGTTCGAAGTCCCCATGTCTGGGCTCCGTTGGCTGGCGCTCTGGTGCTGGGGGTCAGCGATCTGGATGAGGAGATTTCGGATTGGGCGGTCAAGAAAACGCCGCTGTTCGGTGACAACGCCTCCCAGGTCAGCGACCGGTTGAGGGATTTCACGACATACGCCTACTTCGCCACCGCACTGCTGGCGCCCAGCGATTCACTGGCGAACAAGGCCAAGGGCCTGGGCGTGGGAATAGCCACAATGGCAATAGAGCAGGGAATCGTGCCTGTGTTGAAGTCCGCCACCAACCGCGAACGTCCCAACGGCGCAGACGATTTCAGCATGCCATCCGGTCATGCTTCGCGGTCCTCGACCAACGCGACGATGGCGGCGGCCAACCTCGACTACATGGACATGCCGGGCTGGGCACGGTGGACCATGCAGGTTGGCCTCTACGGTACCGCGGCCGGAACCGGCTGGGCCCGGGTCGAAGCCGAGAAACACTACCCCAGCGACGTTTTAGTGGGCTATGCGATTGGTCAGTTTCTGGCCCGATTCATGTACGAAGCCTTTATGAACTCGAGTCAGGAAGACACGGCGGCGGCACCGGCTTTGAATTACACGCCGCTGGCCGGCGGCGGGCTGATCACGCTGACGGTCCCATTGCGCTAGCGATACCAGGGTCGGGCGCTGGCGTTACCAACACCGGCGTCTCTATACTGGTCGCTTCGCCGCAGGAACACTCCCAGATGATCGGTAATCTTCTCAGCAAATCCCTTCTGATACTGTCGCTGCCATTGCTGTCACTGTCTTCCACGGCGGAACAGCACGATCCTGAAGGTACCCCCCATGAGTATCACAAAAACATGATCGCAGGATTCATCGGGGCCACCACTCCGGAGAGACGAAAGGCAAGCCCTGCCTTCGGAATCGAGTACGAACGAAGGATATGGGCCCGCTTCGGAATCGGCGCGCTGGCCGAGTACACCGCCGGCCATGAGGGCTTCTGGATAGCGGCGGTACCATTTGCCCTGCACAACGGCCCCTGGAAGTTTTATGTCGCTCCAGGATTCGAGGACAGCAGCGAGGGTACCAAGCCGCTGTTGCGGCTTGGCGGCGAATACGGTTTCGAGGTCGGTCGCTGGGAAATTTCTCCACAAATCGACGTCGATTTCGTCGACGGTAATCAGGTACTTGTCATGGGGGTGACATTCGGTCTGGGATTCTAGGAAATCCCGCCGGTGAGCCAACCCGGAGGTCGCCAGGCATACTCACAGAAGTACCAAGGGTCGCTGCAGCGCCCA
>QIDL01000562.1 GCA_003228415.1 Gammaproteobacteria bacterium
GGTTCTCCCATGGATCTCCTGTTAGCCGCCGGTTGCAGGTGGCCGGCGGCGCCATTTGAGCCGGTATTTCACAGCGTAGTCATGGATGAGACCGAAAGCCTGCTGGTGAATGGCAACCTGGATGCCTCCACACCCCTGGTCTTCGCAGAAACAGAATTGTTGCCCTATTTGCCAAACGGTACGCTGGTTATTCTGACGGATTTCGGCCATGAGGAGTGGAATGAAGAGCAACCCCGAGCCCTGGATCACCTGCTGACCGTCTTCTATCGCAGTGGTGAGATTGATGCGTCGCTGTATCGACACGAACCGGTACCGTTTGAAGTTGGAATGGGTCTCCCTTTCTTTGCCAAAGCTGCCCTGGCCGTGCTGATAGTGCTCCTGTTGTTAGTGGGATACGGCGGCTATGTCGTTGTTAGAAGGTGGTGGATGGCCCATTGATAGGTCGGTTATGCTGCTCATTGAGGACGCGGACTTCCCACACCGTCCCAGGATCAGGCATCCGGCGTAGATTGATCGATGGTAACCAAGTCCCGATTGCACATTCCGCATCCATCGGCCCGGCCGGGAGATAAGCCCGAATTCGGATACGTCGAAATTTCGGATGCCGGTGCAGTCAAGCGACCGGAAATCAACAGCCGGGTCAAAGACATGGAGCGACTCGCCCACGAGATGGTGCGTGTGCTCGACGATCAGCATGCCGCACTTGGCCCGTGGCACCCCCATCTCGAACCCCATGACCTGCATGTCCCGCTCAGGTACCTGCTGCTGACGCGGATTTTCGACGAGCACATGCAGCGTATGCAACGGCAAGGCAAGATCTCGTTCTACATGCAATCCTTGGGCGAAGAAGCCGTGTCGGTCGCTGCGGCATTGGCGCTGCAGCCATCCGACATGCTTTTTCCGTCTTACCGTAATCAAGGCCTGCAACTCGCCCGCGGCCGCAATCCAGTGGATCTGATGTGCCAGTGCCTGTCCAACTCGAAAGACATGTGCAAGGGTCGACAGATGCCCATCATGTATCACTGGGCACGCGGCAACATTTTTTCGGTCTCGGGCAACCTGGCCACGCAGTTTCCACAAGCCGTCGGCTGGGCCATGGCTTCCGCCATCAAAGGTGAGGACGCCATCGCCGCAGCCTGGCTTGGCGAGGGCTCGACGGCCGAGGCGGATTTCCACCATGCCCTTACCTTTGCCACGGTCTATCAGGCGCCCGTGATTCTGAACGTGGTCAACAACCAATGGGCCATCTCGACATTTCAGGGATTCGCGGGCGGCGAGCGGCGCTCCTTCGCGGCCCGTGGTCCCGGTTACGGCATCGCCTCTATTCGGGTAGACGGTAACGATTATCTTGCGGTTTTCGCGGTTACCCGCTGGGCTGCCGAGCGCGCCCGCAAGGGGCATGGCCCGACGCTGATAGAGCTCGTGACCTATCGCGCCGGTGCGCACTCCACCAGCGATGATCCGTCGCGCTATCGGCCGCGGGATGAATGGCAGGCGTGGCCCCTCGGCGATCCGATCGAACGCCTGAAACAACACCTGATCGTACTGGGAGATTGGACCGAAGGGCGTCACGACAAGCTGGTGGCCGAGGTCACCCGGCTGGTCGATGACAGCTGGCAGGAAGCGCTCACCTACGGCTCCATGACCGAAGGTCCGTTTCTCAACAAGTACGAGCTGTTCGAGGACGTATTCAAAGACATACCCGCGCACCTCATCGCCCAGCGGGAAGAGCAACTCGGTCTCGATGAGGATTAGACCGTGCCGCGCATGAACATGATTCAGGCTTTGAATTCGGCGATGGACGTGATGCTGGGTCGCGATAACGACGTGGTCGTGATTGGCGAAGACGTGGGCTACTTTGGCGGTGTTTTTCGCTGTACCGAGGGCTTACAACGCAAGTATGGGGAGCACCGGGTGATCGATGCTCCCATCGCCGAAGGCGGTATCATCGCCAGTGTCATCGGCATGGGTGTGCACGGATTGCGTCCGGTGGCCGAGATACAGTTCGCCGACTACATCTACCCCGGTTACGATCAGATTGTCAGTGAGCTCGCCCGCCTTCGTTACCGAACGGCCGGAGATTTTTTCGCACCTGTTACCATCCGCGCTCCCTGTGGCGGCGGCATCCGCGGCGGACAAACGCATTCACAGAGCCCCGAAGGCATCTTTACCCACGTATGCGGCTTGAAGGTGGTGATGCCTTCCAATCCGTACGATGCGAAAGGGTTGCTCATCAGTGCGATCGAGGAAGACGATCCGGTGGTGTTTTTCGAGCCGAAACGCATCTATAACGGCCCCTTCGACGGCGATCCGGACAAGCCGGCCACGGCGTGGAGTGCGCACCCGAAAGGGGAGGTCCCGGATGACTACTACACGGTGCCGCTTGGTCGCGCCGAGGTGGTCCGCGAAGGTGAAGACGTCACCATCGTCTGCTATGGCACGATGGTGCACGTGGCCCAGGCCACGGCGAAGATCAACGCGATCGACGCCGAAATCATCGATGTGCGAACGATGGTGCCGCTCGATGTGCACACGTTGAAGCAATCTGTGGAGAAGACGGGAAGGTGCGTCATCATTCACGAAGCCACACGCTTTTCCGGATTTGGCGCCGAATTGGCCGCAACCCTGCAGGAAGAATGTTTTTATCACCTGGAAACGCCGATCATCCGTGTTTGCGGTTGGGATACGCCCTATCCACATGCCTTCGAATGGGAGTACTTTCCCGGTCAAAAACGTCTGGCCGCGGCGTTGGAGCAGGCATTGTCTGCCTGATGGCAGGGCTCGTATATCATGAGTGAAACCAGTTTCAAACTCCCCGACCTGGGCGAAGGCACGGTTGAGGCCGAAATCGTGGAGTGGTTTGTCAGACCCGGTGACGTTGTTCGGGAAGGTGATCCGATTGCCGACGTGATGACCGATAAAGCCAACGTGGAGGTGCTGGCGCCGGTGAGCGGGGTTGTGCTGCGCACTTCGGGCGAACCCGGCGATCTGGTGGCGGTCGGCGCGGAGCTGGCTGCTTTTGAAACCGAATCCGGGAAACCATCCCGGGCGCCGAGCGCGCCGGAAGTCAAAGCCCAACCAGAGGTTGTCTCACAGCCGACAGAGCAAAACCCGAACGCGCCGCTCTCTGCTACACAAGCTGGATCATCTGCAGCGGTCGAAACTGTAGCTAAAGAAACCGCAACGATCGAAACGTCCAAGGCCGCGACTTCGGCGAAAGTCGTCACCTCACCGGCCGTTCGCAGGCGCGCGAAAGAGCATGGCATCGACCTTGCGCTGGTGTCCGGCACCGGGCCGAGAGGGCGAATCCTGGGTAACGATCTGGACGCCTACATCGCCCGGGGGAATTCTGCAGTGCAGTCGCCATCGCCAGCGAGGATCGCGATCGAGGACGAAATTGAAGAGGTCAAGGTCATCGGTGTGCGGCGTGTTATCGCCCGTCGCATGGTACAGAGTAAGACCGAGATCCCACATTTTGCCTACGTCGAGGAGGTGGATGTCACCGAGGTGGATGCGCTGCGCGGCCATCTCAACGAACAGCATCCCGACAGGGCGCGTTTGAGTTTGCTGCACTTTGTCTGCCTTGCGGTGTTACGCGCGGTGCACGATTTTCCACAGTGCAACGCGACGTTCGACGCGGAAGCCGGCGTGATCAAACGGTATCGCAGCGTCCATCTCGGTGTCGCCACGCAGACGCCCGATGGTTTGAAGGTGCCGGTGGTTCGCAATGTCGAGAGACACGATCTGTTCTCGCTTGCGGACGCAATCGCGACCGCGGCGGAAGGTGCACGTAACAATACGCTGAAAACAGGCGAACTCTCCGGTTCCACGATCACCGTAACAAGTCTGGGCAGGCTGGGTGGTATCGTGACCACGCCAGTGATCAACTATCCGGAGGTCGCCATTATTGGTGTCAACAAGGCCGTCAAGCGTCCGGTCGTGGTCGACGATGCGGTTACCATCAGACTGATGATGAACCTGTCTTCTTCCTTCGATCATCGATTTGTGGACGGCTTCGATGCGGCGTCCATGGTGCAGCGCATCAAGTCGTTGCTGGAGTACCCGGCGACTCTTTTCATGCACTCGACGTAACGGTTACCGCTCGGTGGACGAGGAGTGCGCCACGTTTGCTGGTTGATTGTGAGGCGCGTTCAACACTGCCACCACGATATCGATCAGATCGGTGACAAAAAGGGCATTGCTCAGGCGGGCAACGCCGCTACGGCGTCCGGCAGCACGCAGGGTCTCACGGTTGGCGATGCTGTAAATTATCATTCCTGTGACGATGGCGAGACGGTGCCGCACAACGTCGCCCGGAATGCCGTGTAATATTCTGGTAACGATGACTTCCGCGCGTCGCGCCCCGCGATGAGATTCGTCGCGTAGAAACTGAAAAAAACCGACTCGAGGATCTGAATAGAGCTGCCCGACGAAACGAACGTAGTTCCGCCCCGAATGTCCTTTCGCGACCTGTTCGGCAAAAGGCAGAACCATCGCGGTGGCTACCTGCTTGAGAGCCGTTGGCCGATGGTCGAAATCGACGAGATTCAATAGCTCACTGCGGCGCGCATCAATGGCGCCTATCCGGCGTTCAAAAATCGCTTCGATGACTTCTTTTTTGGAACCAAGATGGTATTGCAACACCGAGGCGTTGCGTTCCCCGGATTCACGCACGATCTGATTCAGGGATACCGCTTCGATGCCATGTTCGGCGAACAGACGTTCGGCGATGTCGATCAGTTTCCGCCGCGTCGAACCGGTGCGCCGGCCCGGCGAGCGCTTTTCGCTGCCCTTTTTTGCCTCAACCGGCGTCATAGAAACTCCTTTGTAACGCATGGCGCATGCGAAAAGCCGAGCCTGATGAATTGCAACGCCGGGTATAGGGCATGGACGGCAAAATATCAATTGACTGAACGAATTTAATGCTATTACATTAAATCTGTCGTGATAGCGAGTGAGGAGGCTGTGGCAAAGCGCAAGTACTCCATATCGATAAGCGATAAGCGCTGCCGTTCCTGCGGTGTCTGTTGGGAGATCTGTCCCCCGGATGTGTTGACCTGGCAGCCGCCGCTGAACAAAGCGATCATCAACAATCTGGATGCCTGCACCGGCTGTCGTCTGTGCGAATGGTTGTGTCCGGATTTCGCGATCGTGGTCAGGGCTGAGGAGACGCAGCGCAGGGAGCCAGCCACATGAGCAAGAGATTGATGTTCGGCAATGAAGCTTTCTGCGAAGGCGCCATCGCGGCCGGGGTACGGTTCTACGCCGGTTATCCGATCACACCGGCCACCGAAGTGGCGGAGTTCATGTCTCGCCGGATGCCCGAGGTGGGCGGCACCTATGTGCAGATGGAGGATGAGC
>QIDL01000195.1 GCA_003228415.1 Gammaproteobacteria bacterium
CACCCGAGTCTTTGTTTCAGTATCTGGTATTCCCACCCTACGCCGAGAAGTGTCGGGAAGTCGCGGACAATGGATATGCAGGATTCCGGCTATCCCGCCGATCGTCGCTGTTCGAAGCCGTTCAAGACTGCAGAATCGTCTCTACCTGCTCGAGCAGATCATCGATTGGGACGCGCTCGCCCGGCCGGCCGGTAAACGGTTCGGTCGTGGAAAATGGTTGACAGAGATAACGCAGGAGCCGGTGTGCGGGGTCGATATTCGCCACATCGCCTCGTGGGTCTGTCGAACTCAGCCCCGCCAGCTCGGGATCCGTTTCCTGATACGAATTGAGGAGCCGCTGCGAATCGCTCGCCAGTTGCACGTGACGTTCCCCGACATTGGCCGGATCCAGGGCCGTTGACATGGAAAAGTGCGGATCTATTGCCGGGAACAGATATTGGTTCGCACGAGCTCGATCGAGCGCGATCTGCCCTGAATAGGGAGCTTTCAGCTCGGACCAGACCTCACGGTTGTCCGGAAAGGGTGTCACGATAATGCTGGTGATCGAGCCCTTCGCCGATGGTGCCTTGAGACGCAGGAGGCTTGCTTCAATATCATTCTCGAACCCCTGTGTGGAAAGAACCACGGCCAGGACGTCATGTCCCGCATCACGAAGCGATTCAACCGCGGCCAGGCCTCGAAGAAAAGCATCACGACGAGCCTGTGGTGTTTCTTCGAAGCTCACCAGACTGCCTTGCACACGATCCTTGAGGCCGAACTCCGACATTTCGGCTTCCCAGTCACTCAAGTCATATGGGCGCTGCGTGAAGCCCGTCCATAGCGCAGCTCCGGAGTCGAGTTCAAGAAAGCGCAGACATAGCTCGCCGAGCAGCACCAACATGCCAACGCCCGCCATGAACGGAAAGCGAATCACACCGCCTCGCACCACGGGGCAAAAAAGATCGAGCGCCTTGATACCGGTGTGTACAACCGAGTCTCGAGCCTGATTTTGTTGCGAGCGTGACGTTGCAGGAATTGCCGGGGTTTCCTGCATACCCGCGTATGCGGTTATCAACTCCGCAAGTTCACTATGACCATTTATCGCCGCCCACTGTGCGGCTGTACGTTCAGTCTCGGACCGATCTTTGCCGTCCGCAGGTGACCACTGTGACAAAGGACGAATGCCTGCGTCTCGGGCGTTCGGGTCCGCTCCATGCTTCAGCAGCAGCAGCGCCATTTCTGTCATTCCTCGCATTGCCGCCAGGTGCAGCGGTCGGTTACCGCTTGCGGACACCACGTTCGGATCAGCACCGTGTTCGAGAAGCTGGCGCGCGTGCGAGTGTCGGTTCAAAAGCGTTGCTGCCCAGATTGGGGCTTCTCCGGTCGCGCAACCGCAAAGACCGTTCACATCGGCTCCTGCGTCGAGGAGCAGGCTCTGCATCGCCAGGTCATTTCGTTCGATGGCTGTGATCAATGGTGTCGCCTTGTTGGCAAACGGCAGGATGCCCTCATACGCGAGGCTGGAATCCCAGTCCTGAAGCGTGTCCACCAACTCGGGTTCCAGTTCGAGCAATCGCCGAACTTCAGCGCGGTCTCCGGCACGCAAAGCCAGAAAGAATGAAATCTCCCGGGCAAATGTGTTGGTTTTCGAAGGGCGCATGCCGTCAATCGTCTCTTGCATCAGCTTGTCTCCGTCGTCGCGCAGGCGCCTGCGGGCCTGTCGCAGACGTTTTTTGATCGTTGATTCCGGTAGTTCGAGGAATGCGGATACTTCCGAGCCAGTGGCTTCGGCGAAGTAGTGGAGGGCGACCACTTCTCGTTCGCTTGCGGGCAAGGCATCCACCGCCAGGCGCAATTGCTCCCGCTTCTGATCCCGTGCAAACAGCGCCTCGGGGCCTGGTTCCACCGCGCCTGCGCCATCGGCGAACTCGAGGGGTGCGATCTTTACCTGATTTCGACGCGTGACGCGATCACAGTGCTTGGTGACGATCTGCCGGAACCAGCCGGGAAACGCCGAGGGTTCGCGGAGTTGGCCAAGGAGCCGATGTGCATCGAGGAATGCTTCCTGAGCGACGTCGCGTGCCGCCTCGATCTCGCCCAGCCAGCCATAGGCGGTGCCGACAGCGAGATCCTGAAATCGGCTCACCAGTTCGGCAAACGCCGACGAATCGCCTTGCTGTGCGCGCTCCACGACCGATGCGTAGTTCGGGTCTGGCACGTTCTGTGACCTTGATCGGGACCTTGAGGATAGAGACCCAATCTACCATCCCCCGGATACCCCTACGCGCAGAAATTTCGAGGTCAATGAGGGCGATCTGTGCCGCTCGATCAGCCCTGAAACAGCCGCTCCAATCGATCCAGATCGTTGATGACCCGCCACTGGCCGCCAGCCTGCTGGACTCGATTTTCCCAATCCGCCAGCCGGTCGAGATATTCTCTCGGGTCCCTGTTGTCCGATCGCAGCTTCGTTACGTTCATCGCCACCACGTCCACCCCGGTGAACGTCATGGTAAAGTCGCGTATGTAGCCTTCTTTCAGGTCTTCCTTCAGATCTGAAAATATGAAGATCGTTTTTTTGCCTGGGTCTTTCTCGTTCAGGTATTCCAGCGCCTGCAACAGACCTCCGGATATATCCGTGTAGCCGGCCGGTAGAATACCATCCACGAACTTGTTGACCTGTTCCTGAAATTGACGCTTCTGCCCGTTCGCCGCACTCGGTCGGTCGTCAAAGGTGACCTTGGCGATGATGTCCTTCTCGCTGAAGCTTGCAGTATCGATGCGCGCGATGGCGAACGAGTCGCCTGGATTCAGCTTCGACAACGTGTAGTTGATGATCTGCTGAGCCTTGCCGACCTCGCCGGTGTAGGTTCCGGAGGTATCGAGCAGCATGTAGATGCCGATGTTGTGTTTCTCCGGCTCGCCGCACCCGGCAAGCATCAAGGCGAGCGTGGATAACAGCGCGAGTTTCATATTTGAGATGTTCATGCCGGTGTCTCCCCGTACCCGAATCCGGTGCTGATGGTCGCTTCGTCCCGGTTCCGGGTCGTACCCGTCCGGTGGCGATCGTCGTGATCGGGTTCGACGAACTCTGCCTGTTTGGCAGCGGCTTCCCTGCGCGCACGCCGGACCTGGGTCCTTCCTTCGATCCACAGTGGTGCAAAAATCACCAGATCGTAGAGGTGCAGCAGCAGATTACCGGCTTGCCAGGCCAGATTGCCGAGCACGCGCAGGGTCAGCACCAGCAGGTTCAGCACACCCATGGCGAAAAGCCCGATCACGTGCCGTGCGGTCTGGATGAAGGTTTCGAGTGGAATTGCCACGAATGTGAGCGCGAACGGCAGAATGAAGCCCATACCCATCTGCGCAGCGGTAGTGATCCACATGGATTCCGCGGCCAGCAGAGAGGCTTCGGCCCCGCGCAGAACCGACGCCGTGGCAAGCTCGTCCTGCAGCAGCACTTCACGCATGTAGGCGAGCCCCGCTTCGACACCGGCGAGAATGGTCAGCAGTGTCAGGGAGACACAGACCATTGTGATGCGTGTGCGCTCCGGCAGGGCCGAGATCACGGGAAACAGGCGCGTGATGCGCAGCGACTCCATCAGGAACAGCCCCATGGACATTTCCACCAGGATGATCACCAGTGCCGCAATATCGGCGATCTGGTATTGACCGATGTAGCTGGTGCCGCCCACCATCTCGGCCATGGGCCGGGCGATGAGCGAGAAATTGATGAAGGCCCCGCCTACCGCGATCAGCACCACCAGTGTGGCGATACTGAACTGTACCAGCGAGGAGGTCGACAGCATGTGCAACGCCCGGTCGCTGCCGCGAACGATTTCTTCGTACTCGTCCATGTGGCGATCGATACTGCGGGATCGTTCGAGTATCGAGTTCACTGCCCGATCGGTCTGCTTCAGCGTACGCTGAATAGTCTGCCAGGCTGGGCGCATACGGCTCAACAGTCGATGCCGCTCCTTGCTCGCGCTACGGTAGGCGGTGAGTGACTGCGCCTCCGCCTTGGCCAGCGAAGCGTGAATGGCTTCGAGCACGTGACGTATCGTCGGGTCAGCCTTGGTGCTCACCTTGGCAACGGCTTCCACCGCCCTGCTCCAGCCTGGTACCTCGGGAGGAACATCGGTGGCGGTCTGGTGATCCTCATCGATACGCTGGATGGTCTCCGTGAGCAGACGTTGCGTTTCGGGGTAGCTGGTCAGATCCCGGTTTACCGTTGCGGTGATACGTTCGAATTCGCTGCTCACCAGGCGTTCTTTTACTTCACGACCCTGGACGAGCAGCACCTCCCGGTTGCGGGCCGCCAGCACTTCGCGGGTGTTGGTGAGCCCGCGCGCGATGAGTCGCAACGAACCGCGCAGCAACCGGGCGAATGCCATAATCGCCTTGCGCGCGGAATTACGGCCCAGGTATAGGCCGGTTATGAGCAGCACCGACCAGATCAAAGCAGACAACCACGGGTTGTCTGTCAGCATTAGCAGCTTTTCCATTGAATGTCCCTCCGTCCCTTGAGGCTCCGTTGATTAAAGACCTCGCGAATGAGTGTGACCAAGGAAGTAAGTGCTTTGTGTGACGTAGCTGGCAAAAATACCTCATCCAGATCGTCAAGTTTTTAGCGATTCCTGGGCCACCTGTCTTGCTTGATAGAAGTGGTGCGGATTTTCAGCGCGGTATTCCACGATTCTCAAGTGCACTGGCTGCGGGTTGAGGGTCATCCACGGAGCACCGACAAGAGGTGCTGGCAGCAAACTTTTGAGCGTACAGAAGATAAAAACATGAGATTCAAAATCGAGGAGCCGCAATCCGACAATCACGACAGGATGATGATAGTTTCGGACTATGCCGGGCGTGAACATAGACTGTTCTTTTTTACTGAAGAATCAGAAGAACGCTTCTTCGATAATCCAGCTGGAGCATAGTGCCATACGTTTTCCTTCGCCCTGTAAGCGATTGCACCGGTCTCGTTGACGGTGGGCAGCCTCATTCGTTACGCGAAATATGAGATGAAGATTGGTCAATTCGAGACTCAGGATATCTTTCGGTGGTCGGATGACTCTGGATGGAGAGCATGGAGTGGTTGATGGTGGGAGGTGGGGTGCTATAGATAGATCGGGAAAAATTATCGTGCCCTTGATCAATAGTAAAGATACGCTTTATGACAAGTTCCCAGGAGCATCCTGAGCCGACGAACTCGCATCCCAAGCTCGGAGCTTATCGTGCTTGTCCTCCTGTCGTTACGGCCGGTAACTCGATCCCGCTCTCGGCCCCAGCTGCGTTGACAAAACTGGCCACGCATCTTCGAGGAAGTCGACAAGTAACGGTCGAGTGTCCCGGGGATCGATAATGTCCTCCAC
>QIDL01000375.1 GCA_003228415.1 Gammaproteobacteria bacterium
CACTCTATGCCCGAATCCCATTATCGGTTCGCGTTTTTCCCGTTTTGCCGCAACATATCCCTCGACGTTAGACAGCTCACCAATCTCTCTAGCCATCTGCATCACGTTCTCAGCAGCTCCTCCATGTGCCGGACCAGACAACGCCGCGATCGCTGCAGTGACAGCCGCATGCAGGTTGGCTTCCGTGCCGGTGACAACTCGAGCAGTAAAAGAAGAAGCATTCGAGCCATGTTCGGCATGCAGGACCATATCCAGATCCATCAACCTGGCGGCCTCCACGCTCGGCGATTGTCCCTTCAGCATGTAGAGGAAATTGGCCGCATGCCCCAGTTCGGTACTTGGTGCGATGGGATCGAGTCCGGAGCGCATACGATGGTGGGCGGCAACGAGGATCGGGACCTGGGAAGTCAACCGGATACCTTGGCGTAACACAGCCTCAGGGGAGCGGTCCGAAACTCCAGGATCCAGGGCGCCCAACGCTGAAACCGTTGTCCTCAACACTTCCATGGGGTGGGCGTCTTTCAAGAGGCCTATGATATCGTAGATCTCGGCCGGTAAGTTTCGACCCGCTTTGAGTTCCGCCTCAAAGGACTCCAACTCTGACCGGGTGGGGAGCTCACCGTATAACAACAGGTGAGTTGTTTCCTCAAAGTTTGAATGCGCTGCCAGCTCATGGATGGAGTACCCTCGGTAGCGCAACTCTCCTGCACGCCCATCGATAAAAGTAGTGTCCGAGCGTTCAAAGTACACGCCTTTCAAACCCCGGTAGACTCGTTTCTGATCCGTTTGTTCAGCCACTACGAGCTCCTGATATTCGCTAATCCAACCTTCTGATACATGACCGTCCGTGCTAAATCTCGCTGAGCATGGATCGCAGTTTGTCCATCATTTCGTCGATATGACTTTTCTCGGATACAAAAGCGGGGGCGACAATACCTGTGTCACCGGTGAACTTGGCGTGCATGCCTTTGTTGAAGAGGGCGATCTGAGCCGCACTACCCCGGGTACCCGGACCATCTTTTGGTTTGACCTCAACCGCGCCCAGCAGACCGAAGCCACGAATGTCACGCACACTGTCCAGGTCCTGCAAGTCGAACAATCCGTCCAGGAAGTATTCTGAAAGATCGTTGGCGCGATCAAACGATCGCTCATTCTGGAATATGTCCTGCGTGACGATTCCGGCAGCACATGCGGCAGGGTGACCAGAGAAGGTGTAACCATGAAAAAACTCAATCGCATTCTCCGGAGCTGCATCGGTGATGGTCCGATAAATTCTATCCTGAACGGCCACTGCACCCATCGGCTGCGCCCCGTTGGTAAGTGCCTTGGCCATCGTCATCAGATCCGGCGTGACCCCAAAGGTCTGGGAGGCAAACGCAGAGCCAGTGCGACCAAATCCGGTAATCACTTCATCGAACACCAGCAGAATACCGTGCTCATCGCAGATTTCGCGAAGCCTCTCCAGATATCCGATGGGCGGCACGAGAACGCCGGTCGAACCGGCAATTGGCTCCACTATGACGGCGGCGATCGTCATGCCGCCATAGGTTTCACAGAATCGCTGCAGATCGTCGGCCAGCTCCCTGCCGCCCTCTGGCTGACCACGGGTAAACAGTTGTCCTTCATCCCAGGTATGCCGCATGCAGACCACATTGGGCATGAGACCGCCGAAGGTTTCCCGGTTCTTGACCATGCCGCTCATGCTGGTACCGCCGATATTGACGCCATGGTAGGCGCGCTCGCGAGAAACGAAACGCGTACGTTGAGCCTCACCGTTGGCGCGATGAAAGGCCATGACCATCTTCAGCGCCGTGTCGACGCTTTCCGAACCCGAGGTGACAAAAAATACATGGTTGATCGGTTCGGGTGCGATCCGCGCAATTTTTTCGGCGAGCTCAAAACTACCCGGCGTTGCACTACCGAATGGTGCGGCGTAGTCATTCTCGAGAAGCTGATTGTAGACCGCCTCAGCGATTTCCCTTCGACCGTGACCGAGCGGACAACAAAACAAGGACGAGCAACCGTCGATGATCCGGTTGCCATGATGATCGGTGAAATAGATGCCTTCACTTTTGACGATAATTCTCGGTTCCTTTTTGAACGCACGGTTAGCGGTGAACGGCATCCAGTGGTGTTCCAGGGAATTGCTGGTAAATCGCATGGGCAGTACGGTCCAGATAAGGTGGCAGCGTAGAGTAGGGGAATTGCGTTTGCCCCGCCATTAGTTAACCCTCGGAGAATTAGCCCTCGGAGAATGAGCCCTCGGAACATGTTACCGGGTATCACAATCTGATACGGTTGTGGCCCATTGGAAGGCTTTCGGGGGAACTAACGATGGCACAAATGACAACAGAAGAGGCCTTTGTCAAGGTCTTGCAGATGCATGGCATTGAGCATGGATTCGGCATCATTGGATCCGCATTCATGCCGATTTCAGATCTCTTTCCGCAGGCGGGTATCAGGTTCTGGGATGTTGCCCACGAAGGTAACGGTGGCCTGATTTGCGACGGCTATACGCGTACCACCGGCAAGATCGCCATGGTGATTGCCCAGAACGGCCCGGGTATCACCAACTTCGTGACCCCTATTAAAACGGCTTACTGGAATCACACGCCGATGCTTCTGGTCACCCCTCAGGCAGCCAACAAAACCATGGGCCAGGGCGGTTTTCAGGAAGTCGAGCAGATGGCGCTCTTCAAAGACATGGTGTGTTATCAGGAAGAGGTACGTGATCCGTCGCGCATGGCGGAAGTTCTCAACCGTGTGATCGCAAAAGCAATCAGAGGCTCGGCTCCGGCTCAGATCAACGTCCCCCGCGATTACTGGACGCAGGTTATCGATATTGAGCTGCCGCAGATGGTTCTTTTCGAACGCCCGGCGGGTGGTGCGGATGCCATCGCAGAAGCGGCTCAATTGCTTTCCAGCGCCAGGTTCCCGGTCATCCTGTCCGGTGCCGGGGTTGTTATTGGTAATGCCGTTGCCGAATGCCAGGCGCTTGCCGAGCGACTCGATGCACCTGTCTGCAGTGGCTATCAACACAATGACAGCTTCCCGGCCAGTCATGCCTTGGCCTGTGGACCGCTTGGTTACAATGGCTCGAAAGCGGCCATGGAACTGATTTCGAAGGCGGACGTTGTTCTGGCGCTGGGGACGCGCCTCAATCCATTCTCGACTCTGCCGGGTTATGGCATCGATTACTGGCCAACCGATGCCAGTATTATCCAGGTAGATATCAACGCCGATCGCATCGGCCTGACGAAGAAAGTGACCGTGGGTATCTGTGGTGACGCGAAGCAGGTAGCCGCGCAGATTCTCGATCAGCTATCCGCTTCTGCCGGTGATCCTGGCCGCGATGATCGCAAGTTACAGGTGCATGAAGCCAGATCAGGCTGGCGGCAAACGCTCGCCAGCCTCGACCACGAAGAGGATGACCCGGGGACCACCTGGAATGCAGACTCCCGCGCAAGAGATGCAGATCTCCTGTCGCCCAGGCAGGTCTGGCGCGCCATTCAGGCGGGCCTTCCCGGTAACGCGATAATCTCCAGCGACATCGGCAACAACTGCGCCATCGGCAATGCCTACGCGACCTTTGAAGAGAGCCGCAAGTATCTGGCGCCGGGGTTGTTCGGGCCCTGTGGCTATGGATTCCCGTCTATCCTTGGCGCCAAGATCGGTTGTCCGGATGTTCCCGTGGTTGGATTTTCCGGAGATGGCGCCTTTGGCATTTCCATGAACGAAATGACCTCTTGCGGCCGCGAGGAATGGCCGGCGATCACCATGGTTGTGTTCCGCAACTACCAGTGGGGCGCTGAAAAGCGCAATACCATTCTCTGGTACGACGATAACTTTGTCGGCACCGAACTGAACCGTGCGGTCAGCTATGCACGCATCGCCGAAGGCTGTGGTCTCAAGGGGGTCATCGCTAAAACCGCCGCCGAGTTGACCGAAGCGCTGAGCCTGGCCTGCGCAGCCCAGAATGATGGAACAACCACCTTTATCGAAGTTGTACTGAATCAGGAACTGGGTGAGCCTTTTCGTCGAGACGCCATGAAGGCGCCGGTTGCTGTCGCCGGTATCGACCCGGCCGACATGCGCCCGCAGAAATAGCATCGCGCGCGCACGTCATTGACCGCCGGCCTGGTCCCTGAGGTCCGGCAGTTGATAACCCTGAGCTTCGAGATCGGCACGTACGACTTTCTTGTCCATCTTTCCGGTAGCGGTCAGGGGCACACTGTCCACGTACAGCACGTCGTCCGGTAGCTGCCACTTTGCGAATTGAGTCGCACAATGCTCAATGATCGCTTCCCTGGTGACCTCGGCCCCTTCGGTAAGCACAACCAGTGCCACCGGGCGCTCATCCCAACGGGGATGCGGATGGGCAACAACACAGGCCTGGGCAATACCCGGCAACGCCACGATGTGGTTCTCGAGATCCACGGATGAGATCCATTCACCGCCACTTTTGACCAGATCCTTGGATCTGTCGCTGATGATGAGGTACTCCTCCGCGTCGATCTTTCCAACGTCGCCGGTAATCAGCCAATCGTCGTGGAACTTTTCCGGCTGCGGATCGTTATAGTACTCCGAACAGATCCAGGGACCGCGGACGAGAATTTCTCCCACCGCCTCACCGTCGTGAGGCAGACGATTGAATTCTTCGTCGAATATTTCCACTTCGATACCCGGCATGATCTGCCCCGCCTTGGCCACGTTTTCGAATTGCTCGTCTTCAGACGAGTTAACGTGGGACCGCTTGGCAATTTTTCTCGACAGTGTTGCCAACGGAGAGGTTTCCGTCATTCCCCAGCCTTGAATCATCTCCACATCGAGATTGTCCCAGTACCAGCGTATCAGCGACGGCGGTGGCGCAGAACCGCCACAGGTGAGACGGGAAAGCACCGACAGATCGTACTTGTCCGGATCAGCCTCAACCAGCCCTCTTACTCCCTGCCAGATGGTCGGTACCCCGGCAGAGATCGTCACCCCTTCGGCGGCCATCAGCTCTACCAGCCGAGCCGGATCCATGAATCTGTGTGGCAGAACCTGCTTGCAGCCGAGCATCAGCCCGCACCAGGGAAGTCCCCAGCCCATGGCATGAAACATCGGCACGATACCCAGCAGACAATCGGTCGACGAAAGGCTGACGCTGTCGGTCATACACATGGCCATCGTGTGTAGATACTGAGAGCGGTGCTCGTATTCGACACCTTTCGGATTACCGGTGGTACCGCTGGTATAGCAGAGTCCGAGGGGCGAGCTTTCATCAATCCGGGGCCACTCGAATTCGGTCGGCCGTCCGCCTATGAATTCTTCGTAGTCCACCGGTTCTGGTAGCTC
>QIDL01000376.1 GCA_003228415.1 Gammaproteobacteria bacterium
CAGAGCCGCTCCAACTGCCAGACAGTGACCTCCAGAGGTCGCTTGAGATAGAGCCCGCCGCCTACGGCTACGAACTGATGCTCCAGCCGACGTTGGTACAACCTCACAGGTCTTGCGATCTGGGCATTGTCGGTTCGTGCTCGATCACAAATGTCCAGATCCTCCCGGGTAAGTACGCCGAGCGCCAGTGCGCATCCTGCGATCCTGCCAAGATTGTCGATTGCGCGAGCACAGTCGGCATCGTTCAGATATCCGAGCACATCGTTGCAGACCACCAGATCCGGGGCCTGTTCTGGCTGATAGTCGATCACCGAGCCGTTGGTCCAGCCGTAGGTCCGGCACAGATACGCGCTGCTTTCCACACCTTCGGCGCGAGCGCGAGGGTAGTGCTTCTGTAGTGCTCGGAGCAGTATTCCGGTGCCACAGCCGATGTCCAGAAACCCTTTCACCGCTACCTCCAGATGTTTCAGGTAGGCGGTGAGGAAAGCGGCCTGGCGCCGGGTTGCCGCCGGAGTGATCGAGCGCGTTTCGGGATCGCGATAGAAGCGGTCATAGTAAGACTTGTCGAACTTTACCTGCATGGGAGATGAGCCCTGGCGTACAGATCGGTGTTCTTAAGGTATGCTCATTATGAGCATTGTCCAGGGGAAGACTTATGGCCGACGTTGTCTCTGAATTGATTCAAGCACTCGGTGAAGATTGCGTGATCACCGGCGCGGCGGTTGCCGAACGTATGGCGGGAATCTGGCGCTCGGATCCCATTCAGGCGAAGGCGGTACTGCGTCCACGCAGTACCGAGCAGGTGAGTCAGGCATTGAAAATCTGCCATGCCCACGGTCAATCGGTGGTTGCTCATGGTGGGCTGACCGGCCTCGTGGAGAGCGCGATCACGACACCCGATGACGTGGCTCTATCGCTGGAACGTCTCAATGTGATCGAAGAAATCAATCCGGTGGACCGGACCATGGTGGTGCAGAGCGGCGTGGTGTTGCAGACCTTGCAGGAAGCGGCCGATGATCACGATCTGATGTTTCCACTCGATCTCGGGGGCCGCGGCAGTTGCACCATCGGCGGTAACATATCGACCAATGCCGGTGGCAATCGAGTCATTCGCTATGGGATGACGCGCGACATGGTGCTCGGGCTTGAAGCCGTGCTGGCGGATGGCACCGTGGTCTCCTCTCTGAATCAAATGATCAAGAACAATGCCGGCTACGACTTGAAACAACTGTTCATAGGCACCGAGGGAAGCCTTGGGGTGGTCACCCGAGCGGTGCTGCGGCTCCGGGAAAAACCCAATTCGCAGGCGACCTTGTTTGTTGCTGTGGATGAATTCAGCAAACTTCAAAAGTTTTTGAAACACATGGATGCCGCATTGGGAGGTACGCTGTCCGCATTCGAGGTCATGTGGAATAACTTTTACCGGCTTGTCACAACGGAGCCTGCGACCAATCAGCCACCGATCCCCCAGGACTATCCGTTCTACGTGCTGGTGGAAGCCATTGGCAGCAACGAGGCCCAGGTCGAAGAGGTGCTGGCGGATGCCTATGAGAAGGATCTGATCGCGGACGCGGTCATTGCAAAATCGGAAGCTCAGCGCCAGCAGCTCTGGGCGATGCGCGATGATGTGGCGCAATGTTTCCGTTACGCGCCGAACTATGCGTTCGATGTGAGTCTGAGAATTTCCTGTATGGAAGCGTACCTGGCCGAGGTCAATCAGCGACTCAGTGATCGCTACGATGAAGTACATAACTTCACCTTCGGCCACATGGGAGACGGCAACCTGCATCTGGTGATCTCGGTCGGGGAAGACAGGCCGGAAACCAAAGCCGGGGTCGAACAATGTGTATACGAGCCGCTGGTGGATATCTCCGGTTCAGTATCTGCCGAACACGGGGTGGGTCTCGAGAAGAAGCCCTATCTGGGTGTTTCCAGGAGCGAGACTGAAATCGAGCTGATGCGAACGGTGAAATTGGCACTCGATCCCAAGGGTATTCTCAATCCAGGGAAGATCTTCGATCTGGAAGCGCGGGTGTGACCGAGCTGCACTATGCGAGCCTTGGTGACGTCTGTGCACGGATAAAGAGCGGAGAGACGACCTCGGTGCAGGTCACCGAAACGCTGCTCGAACGTATCGGCCGGCTCGAAGGTGAGCTGCATGCCTATGCGATGGTGCTTGCCGATGAAGCTCTGGAGACGGCTGCTCGGTTGGATAAAGCGCGGGCCGATGGACAGCCGCTGGGACTTCTGCACGGTGTGCCTGTCGCGCTGAAAGACCTGCTCTTTACCAAAGGCCTGGCCACGGCGAGTGGTACCCGGGTTATGGCCGACTTCATCCCGGATGAGGATGCCACCGTGGTAGCACGGCTGCGGGAAGCGGGCGCGGTCGTGATTGGGAAAACCCAACTCACCGAAGGCGCCTATGGCGTCCACCATCCCGATATTGAGGCCCCGAAAAATCCCTGGGATCCGGAGCGTTGGCCGGGGGTATCGTCATCCGGATCGGCAGTGGCTGTCGCCGCAGGTCTTGCCTATGGTGCGCTCGGATCCGACACCGGTGGCAGTATCCGATTCCCATCTGCCAGTTGTGGCATCGTGGGACTGAAGCCTACCTATGGTCGGGTCAGCCGTCATGGGGCCTTCCCGCTGGCTGAATCGCTCGACCACATTGGCCCCATGACCCGCACGGTAGCGGATGCTGCACGAATGCTGCAAGCCATGGCCGGAGTAGATCCGCGGGATCCTACCAGTCTCAACGAGCCCGTCCCCAATTACGGCGCTGCCCTGGCAGAACGGTTGGCCGGCTTGAAGGTGGGTGTTGATTGGGACTATGTCGGTCGGGGTGTCGAAACTGTCGTCGCAGATACGATTCGTGATGCGTTGGCAGTACTGAAGAGCCTTGGTGCCGAGGTGATTGAAATCGTCATGCCAGAAAGTTACCAGACACTGGTCGCTCAGTGGGGCATCACCTGTGGTGTGGAATGTGCGAGCGCCCATCGCAAATACTATCCGGCCCAGAAGAGTCTCTATGGTCCTGTGCTCGCTGACCTCATCGAACTCGGACTGCACCCGCCGGAAGGAGTTTATGCCGCCCTGGAGAGGACCCGCGGCGTATTTGCTGAAGCCCTTAACAAGCTGTTCGACAACGTGGAGCTGCTGATCTCACCCTGTATGCCCTATCTGCCGCCCGGTACCGAAGGCATTATGGAACTTGCCAACGATCCGGAGCGTGCCAACGGTCTCACTTTTACAGCACCATTTGACTACTCCGGGCATCCCACTCTCAGTCTTCCCGCCGGACTTTCAAGAGAAAGATTGCCGAAGTCTTTTCAGCTCATAGGCCCGTGGTTAGGCGAACCTGTATTGATTGGCGCTGGTTCCGCTTTTGAAAACGCCACGGGCTTCAGAGAGCATCCGATTCCGTAGATCCCAGGTCGACGTAACAAGCCGACGTAAACCGCGGACTGCAGATGGCAAGAAAAATGAGGTCCTTGCAGCCAACGTTTCGAATTTGCTGAGGGCACTGCGGTGGGATGATGGTGACGTCTCCAGGACCTACCCGCTCCCGGGTGTCGCCGACTTGCAGCTCTCCGTGACCTTCGAGAATGACATATCGTTCAGTCGTCGCCGTCAGCCGGTGGCGCCGGGTTTCTCCGCCGACGGGCACTCGCGCTCTGGCGATTGAAACGGACGGGTCCGATTCGCTGTTACTGAGTTCGAGGATGAAGCAGCCTTCTTCGAAGTAATACTCAGCAGCGGTGTTCGGGTGGATGACGGTGGCCCCTGGATGGTCCTCATCGGACTTTTGCTGTGTCATTGTACAACCTCCCCGGTCGTGAATCGGTGGTGGTTCAGCCAGCGGTTCGACCGTTCCTGCCGCTCAGGCGTCGGGTGGTGCCGCGCACGTGGGGCACCAGAAGTAGCGGTTGAATACGGTCATGACCAGAGTGCCGCTGCCGAGCAGGGTGATGCAGAAGAAAACGACGTCTGCCAGCGGATTACCTAAAACGGTGAGCATGGTTGCCTGAGCCAGAATGTGGCTCGACAGGTAGATAGCCGGGTTGCGTCTAGGACTCGGCTCGAAGACTTTCCATAGTAGTAGCGCCATCGCGAAGTGCAGAACGAGAGCCATGGGCAGAACCACCGAAAGGAAATAGTTTGCGGTGAGATCTATATCCGCGGGCAGGGTCCGCATCCAGAGCACCGCAAGCACTTCCATCAGGGGTGTGCTCGCTATACCGGCCAGTACGACTAGCAGGATGCGGACCATGACTGATTTTACTCGAAGGTGAACACACCCTGATCGATCACCACCTCGCCGTTCTGATTGGTGGTTCTGAACAAGGCGCTGTTGCCGTCTACCCACATACTGATCGTGAGGGCATCTCCGGGAATGACAGGTTTCGAGAAGCGACTTTTCATACTCTTGAAGCGGCTGGCATCTCCTGCACAGAGGCTGTGCAACAGCGCCCGCCCGGTGAATCCCCAGGAGCACAGGCCATGCAGGATCGGTTTCTCAAATCCTCCCATGGCAGCGAAAGAGGGGTCTGAGTGTAGCGGATTGCGATCGCCTGATAGCCGATAAGTGAGTGCCTGGTCCTCCCGGGTCGCGTAAGTCACCTGCTGGTCCGGATCGCGCTCCGGAAACTCGATTTTCACCGCGGGACCACGCTCTCCGCCCCAGCCGCCTTCGCCACGACAGAACATACTCATCCCGGTCTTCAACAGTGGCTTGCCTGTGGCCACATCGATGGAAGTCGATTCAAATTCCACAACGGCGGCAGATCCTTTGTCATAGATACCGGTGATCTTGCCGGTACTCTCGATCTCTCCGTTTGGCGGGATCTCTCCCAACAACTCGATACCCTGCTCGCCATGAACCATGAGTGCTGGATTGAAGCTGCCGATCTGGTCCATTGGGACGCCGCCGCCACCAATGATCACGGCAAAGGTGGGAAGGACTTTTTGAGGTAACTCCTTGGTATTTTCGGTGGTGAACTGCAGCTCATCGGTTCCCGCACCAACGCCCACCGCATAGAGCAAGGCATCTTTGGAGGTCCAGCTTCTTTTTGTTGGTGTTCCCACTGCACCAACCGCATCCGGGTTAATAGGCACTGCTTTGTGTCCTCGTTGATTGCTGTAGGCGTCTAATGTAGCGCAATCTCCGGCGTACGCGCCAGCAGCGGGGAACTACAGTTTTTCTGCATTTTTCGTGCTTAGGATTTCCAATGCCTTGGTTTACACTGCACGATGCCCCGATCCACTTCGGAGACGAACTGAAAGAATCGCATGAGAGCTGAACAGGTCTTGAAATTGTTTGCTAAATATCCTTTTGCT
>QIDL01000031.1 GCA_003228415.1 Gammaproteobacteria bacterium
TAGGATTGAGGAGCTGTTTCGCTGATCGAAGCGCATTCTATATCCCGGAGCGCTAGCCGTTTATGCAGGATTCGAAAAATGCGCCCGCTTTGGCCAGCGCGTCCACCGACTCGGGTAGCTGCGGCATGGTCTGAAACACGTGGAATGCGCCATCGTAGACTTCGATATCAACGCTGACGCCGGCCGCTTCTGCCTGTATTGCTAATCGCGTTGAATCATCGAGCAGAATCTCGTGGTCGCCGACCTGGATAAACAGGGGTGGCAGATCACCGAGATCTCCAAACAAGGGGGACACGCCCGGATCGGTTGCGTCCGTATCGCCTCGATAGAGTTGCGCCATGGGTTCGAGCAGCGTCGGTGAAACCATGGGGTCGTGTTCTGCTCGAGTTTGCAATGAATCCCCAGAGGCGGACAGATCTGTCCACGGTGAGAACAGGATGGCCCCCGCCGGTAGAGGATCTGCAGCGGCTTTCAGTGCCAGAAGGCAAGCCAGAGCGAGTCCGCCGCCTGCCGAGTCGCCACCAAGAACCACTCGACCTGGCTCAATGCCGCGACCAATCAATGCTCGATATGCGCCGACGGCATCCTCGACCGCAGCAGGGCGACTGCAGCCTGCATTTCTTCACTGGCCATGTTTCAATCCCGCCCCGCCGACGTGAACGCCGGTCTAAGACTGCGCTGCGAACGCTTCATGGATGCGATGGCATCCTCGCAGGATGTGGGCTCGAGTAGATCGCGGTACTCGGAATGAGATACAACGCCGTCTTTCTTCTTCAATACCAATGTCAGTTCGTCCCTTGCCGCCAGACTGAATTGCACCTCTCGCGCCGGTACGCTATCGAGTTCCATTCGGTAGTCACCCATGGGCAGAAACAACGGCTCGTTGGAACCAAGGACACCCCTGGCGACAACGGTATCCTCTTTCAATACGCGAAAACGCGTCCTGACGGTCACTTCCAGGGCAGCTTTGAGCTCTTCGGCGCTGTTGGCGGTGAGAAAGAGACCGCCGGAAGCGTCTGCGATGGCTTGCAGGCTCGCGGCGTCTTCATCCGCCGCGTTGTTCAGCCCGAAGCCGATCAGGTGAATCATGATGCCCTGCTCGCGAAGCTTAGCCGCTGCTGCCACCGGATCCCCGCCACAGCTTTCGATGCCGTCGGTAACCAACACCAATGCACGCTCGCTCTCGAGCGCAGCGAAATCACCGGCGGCCTGGTTCAGCGCGTAAGCGATGGGCGTCTGCCCCAGCGGTCGCAGTTCGGAGATCGCCTCACGGATGGGAGCCCGGCTCTCGGCACCGAACGGCACGAGTAGGGCAGAGTCGGTGCAGTTGTTGTTATCGCTTGGACTGGCGTTACCATACGCCCGCAAAGCCAGATTCATGTCGTCCGGGAGCCATGCCGAGGCATCGAGCAATATTTCTTTGGCGACGGCCATCTTCGGCTTACCGTCTATCTGTCCCCACATGCTTCTCGATGCATCCACGACAATCTCGACCGCTCGTTCATTGAGGGACAGTGCCGGTCGTCCTTCATTCAAAGCCGTTACCTCTAATGTGGCACAGCTTGCATCACCCACATTCACGGTGACGATGGATTCCTTTGTCTGGTTGTCCAGGCTGGTTGCCAAGGCAACGATTCGATTTTCGCCCACCTCCAGGCCTACCGTGCCTGTGAACGTGCCGCCTGCCAGTTTCGCGAGGACCGGGTCCGAGCCGTTGACGCTCAGTGTGACGGTGTCAACGGCGGTAGTCCGAAGGTTCAAGAAGGCTTCGGGCAGCTCGGATGGGTCCAACACCCAGGCGAAGCTGCCGCCGGTGGCTGCCGCGATTTCTTCGAGAAGAAAACCACCTCTGAGATTCTCCCCGAGTAACATGGTTTGAATCGCGATTCCCTGCGCTTGGACTTGTAAGGTCGCTGCACGCGCCTTGTTTTCGTTCGACATACCGTCGGTAAAGAGCATGATGACACGCGATGATTCTGGTCGGCCGTGCTGCGTCAGCTCTTCGAGAGCGGTGAGAATACCGTCGGCAAGATCGGTGCCGCCCGATCGTTTCAGATTCTCGAGCGCCTGGATGACATCGTCTCGGTTCGCGGTCAGAGGTTGAATCAGCTCACTCTTGTTGTTGAAGCCGATGACACCAATTCTGGTATCGCTTTTCGGCGAAAGACTTTCGATCAGGCCGATTGCCGCTGCGGTACGAAAGTCGTCCGGATCGTTGTGACGCAGGCTCGTTGAGGTATCCAGCACCAGCATCATGTCGATGAACCGCACACCGCCGATGGTCGAGGCAACGCCTTCCACCTCGACGGAGATCTGACCGCTGGTCGATACAAAATCGTCCGAGGGCGAGTGAATCTCCACCTTCAGCTCGCCGGGGCTCACCGCCGACATGCCAGGCCGCGGATCGAATGCTTCGGTACCGGCAGCCGTTGCGTAGCCACACACCAGGACCGAAAGTATGACGATAAGAGAGTTTTGCATGGCACGATCTCCTTGAACCGAATCTGCGCGCATCACCAATCGAGGCTCTATCGGAAATCCCTGTTTGGTGAATAGGCGAACCCGGTCCGGATCATAGAACGGAGCAGAACCAGTAGGCGGGCGTGGTGCTCACTTTGGGAGTCCTGCGCGCTGAAACTGGGACCGGGTTCCGCCGGCTAAGGAAGTTGGACGTCGCGGGTCCGATGGCACATAGTGTTCCCTGTCACCTTTGCTTAAGCCTGCTTACGGATGAGCGCATGACACAGCGACTAACAGCAACAGACGCATCGTTTCTGTATATGGAGACGGCCAGCGGGCCTATGCACATTTCTTCGGTGTATGTGCTCGAAGGTGAACTCGAGTTCGAGCGGCTGTTTCAGCACTTTGCCGAACGAATTCACCTGGTGCCCGCCTACCGCCGGAAGCTCGCACAGGTACCATTCAACCTGGGACATCCCACCTGGGTGGACGATCCGGATTTCGAATTGGCGAACCACCTGGCTCACTTTGAACTCCCTCCTGGTTCTAACATCGAGGACGGGCTTGATGCTGCCACTGAGTTGAACGAGCCGATGCTCGATCGCGGCCGGCCGCTCTGGAAAGTCTGCCTGATCAGCGGTATTGCAGGTAAATCGTTGCTCCTGCAGATGGTGCACCACGCGATGATCGACGGTGTATCAGGTGTCGAACTCTCCACCATCCTCTACGATTTCGACCCGCAAGGCGCCAATCGGGAACCGCCGGAAAAAGCCTGGAATCCCGAACCGGTGGCCGGCCCGCTGGAACTGTTCAGCGAAGCATTGGCCGACAATCTGCAAACTGCCCGCGAGTCTCGTCCCTGGGAAATTTTCAATGGCGTCAAGCAAAGACGTTTACTGGCCCGGGCGGCCAGGGTGATGGGGCAATTCCTCACGCGTCCGGCGATCACAGCGCCGTTTAATGCCGGATTCGTCGGACCGAAGCGACGGGTGCGCTATGTAAAACACTCCTTTGCGGAAATCCGGGAGATTCGGCGAGCCCTGGGCGGTACCATCAACGACGTGGTCCTCACAGTCGTCACCGAAGCGGTTGCCCGTTATCTGGCGGACCACGAGGAGCAGACCGAAGACAAATTCCTGCGGATCATGTGTCCGGTGAGCGTTCGTACCGAAGATGAAGCGGGCGCACTTGGAAACCGGGTATCGGCGATTTTTCCAATGCTGCCGGCCTGGCCCATGGATGTGGTTCGGCGGCTGACAGCGGTGTGTGCGGAGACCCAGCGAATCAAGCATGATGAAGAAGCCCAGGCACTGGCGCTGGTCTCCGAAAGCGGTCCCGATGTCTGGCCGCTTGCCATGGCACCCAGTCAGCTGGTTGGTACAGCGTTGGATCCGACCGTCTTCGCGGCAAAGACACCCATGCCGCTGTTTCCTGCCTTGAGTGGGTGGCGCCCGCCGAATTTCGGCTACAACTTTACCTGCACTAACGTGCCAGGTGTGCAAGTACCGCAATATCTGGCCGGTCATAAAGTGACCGACACCATTGGGTTGTTGGTGCTCAATGGTAATGTCGGCTGCAGCGTGACCGTTCTCAGTTACAATCAGGAGCTGTTTTTCAGCTTCATCTGTGAGCCCAGACTGTTGCCCGATCTTGAGACGATCGTGGATGCCACCAACGCGAGTTTTGCAGAGTTGCTGGTTGCCGCCCGGGAACGCACCCAGCAACTCAGTGCTTGAAACGAACCAGATACGAGAACACATATGTCCAGCCAGATCGCCGAGAATTACCCGAAGTCTGTCCGCTTGCCGGAAGGTGCGGAAATAGAGATCCGTCTGATGCAACCCGCCGACAGGGATGCCATTCTGGCATTTGCCCGCAATCTGCCTCAGGAAGATTTGCTGTTTCTGCGGGTGGATCTAACCGAAGAGGCTGTGGTGGATGACTGGATGGGTAATCTTCAGACCGGTCACCCTTCGTCGATTGTTGCCTACGACGAGGCGGGCCTCATTGGATACGCCACGGTACATAGCAATCCTGCCCCCTGGACCCGCGGCGTGGGGGAAATCAGGGTGAACGTGAGTCCGAACTACCGGGGCAAGGGTCTTGGCCGGGTACTTACCTCGCAAATATTCGATCTGGCCAGAACGATCGGACTACGCAAGCTGGTGGCGAACATGACTACCGACCAGCATGGCGCACAGGCTGCGTTTCGCCGTCTTGGCTTTGTGCCGGAAGCACTGCTGGCCGACTATGTAGAAGATCGCAACGGCATGCCGCGTGACATGGTGATCATGTCGTATACCATCGACGGACACAGCGATCAGGTTGCCGAACCGCTGAAAGTCTGATCAGCGAGTGCCCGCGGGTACTCACCCATCAGAGGTTGCGGAAATGCCGCCAGGTCGGCCCACCTCAAACAGACGTCTGGAGAAAACATCGTGTCCGTCTTTACCAACGAACTATGCGTTGTTACCGGCGCTGTTTCAGGCCTCGGGGCCGCTGTCACCAGATTACTCGCCCACCTCGGAGCGAAAGTTCTCGCGTTGGATGTGCAGGATGAGGAGGGAGTGCAGATGGCCGCTGAACCCGGTGTGCAATATGCCCATTGTGATGTCAGTCAATGGCAGGACTGGCAGAATGTCGTGGCGTTATTGGCCGAATCTGGGCCGCCAAAATTCGTTCATCTGAACGCGGGTATCCAGATCGCACCACCGGATGCGCCGCTGGAGGACTATCAGTTTGCCAATATGCAACTGGATCGCTATCGACGCTTGATGGGGGTCAACGTAGACGGCGTTGTATTCGGCCTGCAGGCATTGCTGCCGGGGCTTCCC